>PFGG01000065.1:0-260642 GCA_002783405.1 bacterium (Candidatus Blackallbacteria) CG13_big_fil_rev_8_21_14_2_50_49_14
GATTTTGGGGCCCATGACATGGGTGACCGAAATTTCTAAGCCCTGATAATTTAAGGAGGCACCGGCATCGGGGATATGCCCCAATTGTGCCAAAACAAAGCCTGCAATGGTCTGATACTGCCCTTCAGGCAATTCAATATCCAGAATCTCATTGACCTCATGCAGAGGCGTAGCTCCCTGCACCTGAAAAACATGATTGCCCAGGGGCTGAATAAAATCTTCAACCGGCACTTGATCGTCATCAAAATCCCCCACGATTTCCATCACCAGATCATCGAGGGTCACCAAGCCTTCTGTGCCGCCAAATTCATCTGCAACGATAATCGCACGGGTGCGGTTTTTTTGCATCATTTCAAGCAATTGCACCACATTCTTGGTTTCAGGCACAAACACGGTGGGGCGCAGATACTTCTCAAGCGTATCTCCCTCACGGTACTGCCCATTGACCTGGGCTTTGAACAGGTCCTTGAGATAAATCATGCCGCGGATATCGTCAATATTCTCGCCGTAAACCGGATACTGTGAATAGCCCTCTTCAATCATTTTGGGCAGGGCATCCCAAACCGTGGTTTCTACTTCAAAGGCCACAATCCGGGTGCGGGTGGTCATTACTTCAGAAGCCACAGTATCGCCAAATTCAAATACATTGTGAATCAAATCGCGCTCTTCACTGTCGAGCACCCCTTCCTGACTGGAACGATCAATGATCATGCGCAATTCTTCTTCGGTGATCGAAGGGGAAGATTCTTTGCTGCCAAAGATCCGATCCAAGAGCACAATCAAAATTCGCGAGGGAATCACAAACGCGTATTTGATAATCGGATAGAGTAAATTGATCACCGCATGAAGCGGACGGGAGACCAGCAGTGCCATGCGAGTGGCGTGGCGGGCAGCATAAGTTTTGGGCGTAATTTCGCCAAAGAGTACAATCACAAACTCTAAAAGAAAGGGAATCAGTGCCAGGGTGCCGATGGTGGCAAAACCCAGCCAGAGCGAATGGTTGGGGCCTAAAATATTTTCGGCTGAAGACACCCCAAATGAAGAACCAAAAATGATAAACATATTCTCAACAGCCAAAATCGTCGCGAACATTTTGTCTTCATTTTCACGCAAATCACAGAAGGCCTGGGCGCGTTTATCGCCCTTTTCAGCCAATTGCTGAATGCGCAGTTTATTGGCAGCTAAAATGGATGCTTCAGAGCTGGCGAAAGCAGCGACCATGACCACGCAGATCGCGACAGCACCCACCGCAAGCGGCAGGCTGTCTGTTCCAAAACCGTGTCCTCCAGACATAGGGGTCAGCGAACCTGCCTGACTTTGAGCAGATTCGCGGGCGATAGGGATGAGACCATTTTTTAGGCCAAATTCGCCCAACTGGCGGTTTTTGTACCCAGGGTTTTGACGGCATTGACCGTGTCCTGGAAGGGAGTGGGGTCATGAACCCCTTGTCGCCGGAAGCTTTTGATCTGGTCAATCATTGAAATGGCGTGGTCAATATCTGCGTTGGAACCCCGCACATAGGCGCCGATATTGATCAAATCCACAGCACTTTCATAGGTCGAAAGAATATTGCGGATTTCAGAAGCTGCAGCACGGTGCTCAGGGGTGGTGAGCACGTTAAACAGACGGCTGACACTGGGCAGTACGTCAATCGCAGGATAAATATTGTCAGAGGCAATTTTACGTGCCATCACGATGTGGCCATCGAGAATACCACGGACCGCGTCAGCAACCGGTTCATCCATATCGCCCCCTTCAACCAATACCGTGTAAATGGCGGTAATTGAACCTGTTTCCCCCATGCCGGTACGTTCCAGCAATTCAGGCAGCAAAGCGAATACCGAAGGGGTATAGCCTTTGGTAGCAGGCGGCTCACCAATCGCCAGACCAATTTCACGCTGAGCCATGGCGAAACGGGTCACAGAGTCCATCATCAGAAAGACGTTCTTGCCCTGGTCACGAAAATATTCACAAATCGCAGTCGCGGTATAGGCGGCTTTTACACGTTCCAGGGAGGAGGTATCGGAGGTCGCTGAGACCACCACGGAGCGGGCCAGACCCTCTTCGCCCAAACTGTCTTCAATAAATTCCAAAACCTCACGGCCACGTTCCCCAACGTTACAGACCACGGCGATATCGCACTTCGCGTTACGGGCGATCATGCCCAGCAGGGTGGATTTACCGACCCCTGAACCGGCGAAAAGACCCACGCGTTGCCCGGTACCGAAGGTCAACATGCCGTCAATGACGCGCACACCCGTCGGCAGGACGGTATCAATACGTTTACGTTTCATGGGGTTCGGCGCACCGGCCCGCAGGGGATAATATTTTTCTGCAACCACAGGGCCTTTGCCGTCAATGGGGTTGCCCAGACCATCCAGTACACGTCCCAAGAGACCGGGGCCGCATTTTACAGAAACCTGTTTGCCTGTGGCAATAACCTCAGCCCCTGCGCCGATCCCCTCAAGGTTCACCAGCGGCATCAGCAGTACGCGACGGGCTCTGAAACCAACCACTTCGCAAGGGTATACCCGCTTGCGGTCTGCCGAACGGATATAACAGAGTTCGCCAATTTCTACACCCTGTAAGAGCGCTTCCAAAACCAGACCCACGACCTGAACGACGGAACCACGGGCCCTTACCAAATTGGTATTGGCTAAAGCGACTGCGTAGTTTTGATAATCAAAATAATGCTCGTAGGAAGAATCAATGCCTGTATCCAGCGTCAGATTACCCATGCTTAGATTTCATCCTCCTCCATTTCGCCATCATCATCGAAGTCGTATTCGGAGCGGATTTGCTGGAAGACTTCTTCCACAACCGCCAATTGGGTATTCACTTGGGCATCAATACTGCCTGAATTGGTTTCAATCAAACAGCCGCCGCGTTCAATCGAGTAGTGGCCGGTGATAATAAAGTCCTGAACATCGGGCAGCAATTTCTTGAAGAATTCCTGCTTGGGCAAGACAAGGTCAAGATCCAGGGGATTGACTTTGATAATCACTTTTTCAAGGTCACTGACCTTGCCTATCGCACGCTCAACGCTCTTGAGAACAATTTCGGGCTTCATCGCGAGTTCGTCTTGAATCACTTCACGTGAAATCTCAAGGGCCAGCTTAATCAGTTTGTCTTCATTCTGTTTCACAGCCACTGGGAAGGCTGCATGCAGTTTATTCAGGGCATTGGTAGTTTCCATCAGCAGTTGGGCATTTTCCTTGATGGCCTCTTCACGGCCCTCCTGGTAACCCACATTGAAGCCATCCTGGGTCGCCGCTTCAACGATTTCCTGGTGAGATTGCTCAGCCGCTTCAATAATACGGGCCGATTCCATATTCGCTTCGGAGATAATCCGTTCGGCTTCTGCCTGGGCTTCCTGCGCCATCAGTTCTACCTGGGCTTCAGCTTCCTGCAGCATCTGCTGGGCCTGTTCCTGCTGGCTGTAGGCATCCTGAACAATGCGGGCATGTTCGGCTTCAGATTCCTGAACCATCATCAGGGATTTGTCGTAGGCTTCATTCAGAATCGATTCACGCTGGGCAATGATCTGATTCGCCGCTTTGATGAATTCATTGTCTTCATTCAGAGATTTTTTGTATTCCTGAACCGTTGAAGAAATATATTCTTCAGCTTCAAGCATCATACTTTCGCGTTGTTCATGAATCGAGTTTTCAACATATTCTTCAATGCTGGAAAGCATTTGCGCGCGTTCGTCTTCAAGATCCTGCTGCAGTTTTTCGGTATGGTGCCAGGCCAGGTTTTCAATATAGTCAGCAATATCCTGAAAGATTTTTTCAAAATCCAGCTCAGCGGCCTGAGGCGCATTGCGGAGAGAGTCGAGGGCTTCACTGACCAAACGTTGCTTTTCTTCAGCAGAGACAAAGGACAGCTGTTCTTTGGACTGTTCCCGCAACGCCATTTTCTGGTCGTCCATCATGCTGCGAATTTTGCCATCCAGGCGGGTCTGCATGGTGTTCTTTTTCTGGGCGGCCCAGGCAGCAGCGGCATCGTCATCGGAATCCACACCAGAAGACATGGAGGCGAAGTCTTTTAGATAGGTGGGTTCTGCTTGGGGACCGGCTTCTTCTAAGCCAGTTTCATCATAAAAGTCCTCATCGCTATAAACAGGCTCTTCATAGCTTTCTTCGGCATATTCTTCATAGGCCTGCGGTTCTTCATAGGCCAGTTCGGCTGCACGTTGCAGGGCAGCAGCTCCCCCCACCAGCACAGGCTCCCCAAAGATGACTTCCGTTTCAGCAGCAGCAAAGAAAACGGTATCGGCAAGTGAATCGGTCTGTAAATCAAGTGTTGAGAAATCAAAATCCATCCCCTCACCACCGATCACTACCGGGGCTGCGAGTTCAAATTGTTTTCCTCCACGGAAATAGGAAGTATCCCCTACTTCTTGACCCTCTTCCCAGGAATCATCCAGGGAATCGGCATCCTCTTCCATCGTGAGGTATTCAACATCTGCTGCTTTGAGGAGACCCATTCATCCAACCGCCTTTTTTGTAAATTCAAGCATAAAAAAGATCAGAAAGCTGTGAAAAAATCTACAGATTCAAAATTTGCTCTGGAGTTCACCCATCATAAAAACTTGCTTGAGTGCTGCCTTGAGGGCCTGACTGTATTAGAACCCTGTTGAAACAATTCAAGACAGGAGCTCAGAACAAACCCAAAGTTTTATGGTTTACATTATAGCACAAAGCTTTTTAAGGCTTAAGCGGGATTTTCAGACGTATTTATCGACTTGAAAGCGAAAAAGTGAGACGGGTTCTCCAGGTCGGATGCCCCCCTTGTACATGGCGTGCAAAACCTGCTCTTCAACCGTACGGATACTTTCAATTCCTGGCAAGAGCAGCCCCCTGCGGGAACCGTTCACCACAATCACGCCATAGGTATCTACATTGAGCAAATCCAGGCTGGCAATGGGTTCTGGCTCATGTAAAACACTGACCTCATAGCTCAGCCCCGACAGTTCAGACACTGAAACAGGGGAAAAACGGGGATCGCGAAGCGCTGCTGAAATGGCGTTTTGAATCGTTTCTTCAAGAATATTCGCTTGGGTAGGCCCAATCGTGCCAATGCAACCGCGCAGGTCGCGTTGTCCTCTGGGCTGGTGATAAATTGTCACAAAAACCCCGGCCTGAGATTTTTGAAAATCCGCCAAAGCGCCAAGGTCCATTTGAGGAAGTTCGCCTGAACTGACGTAATTTTCAATCGTCAGACGCGCCAGTTCTGGCAAAGTTTGAGGGGATAAGGACATTTTAAAAAACTAAAAACCCGCCCTAAACAACTTTTTTTCTGCGGCGGCGACGCTGTTTCATTTCACAGTCAGCCACAGAAGCCAACTCCATCAGTTCCCGCATGCGGTCTTCTTTGATTTGGTCTGCATGAATTTCTTTTTCAACACGCTTTTTTTGAAACTCGCGAATCACTTGTTCAAAATTCGTCACCGTTCAAAACTCCCTCTTACGATCAAGTATAAGAACCATTGTACCTAAGCAGACCATTTTCTGTGTGAGCTGGCTCACACAGAAACCCCGGTGGCACTATTTACATAGGACACCGGGGCTTAAAATCCGAGTTGTTCAGTCAGGACTATTTATTGAAATAGTCAGCGTTTACCTGAACAAAATCCTGCTGATCTTCGGGAACATCTTCTTCAGGGAAGATTGCTTCTACTGGGCAGACAGGAGCACAGGCGCCACAATCGATGCACTCATCTGGGTTGATATAATACTGGGGCGCATCATCATCAGAATGAATACAATCAACGGGACAGACTTCTACACAAGCCGCGTCCTTGGTGTCAACACAGGGGGATGTAATAATATAGGCCATGATTTATCTCCTCGTTTTCTAAATACGGTATGTGCTTTGAACGTTCGCTATAAATTTCATATCAATTTAAGCTGGGCTTTCGGGCCATTTTGGGGACCATGGTGCGCACCAGACAATGCTTTAACAGGTAAAAATCTTACCTGACTGGGCTACGGTTGACATATTACTACACAACCGTCTCGCTGTACACCTGCTAGCAGATAAATTTGAAATTCTCTTGGCAGGCAAAGGGGAAGCACTTCGCAAAAAGCTATAATAGCTTTCTAAAGTGAAAAGTAAATTCAGAGGCTTTCAGAGGTGATCAACCAACGCTTTTATCCCCTTTTCAGACAGGTTTTTTTTGAGCTTGAAAAAAATCTAAGAATTTGGAATTGCGACCAGGCCCATGCCCGTCAAATTCACCGCGCCCTGGATAAACTGAGAGAGAACTTTTTTGAGGATAAAGTTTTTCCGGCTTTAATGGGGCCCTGGCTGGCCTGGCAAGCAACAGGCACAGGGGTTTCTGAACAGGCTTTGATTCTGCTGGGCGCCGCCCACGCACTTTTTTATGCCTTTTTAGACCTGACCGATGATGTCGAAGACCAGGATCTTGACCGCCAGGCCTGGCCGGCTGGCAGTGAAGCGATTGCAATCAATACCGGCACCAGTTTGCTCTTTCTTTCACTCTTGGCCTTGGACCGCCTGCAAGAGGCTGAAATACCAACTGAAAGAATCGCGGAATTGCGTACAATGTTCGCTCAGGCGGGTTGGCTCTTAACCGCCGGCCAGCACCGCGATTTGAGTTCAAAGCAAGGGCATTTGCTTTTGCCAGAAGATGCCCTACGCACCATCACGCTCAAAACAGGCACCTCCGTTAAACTTTATTTTCAAAGTGCGGCCCATCTGGCCGGTGCAAACAGTGAGGTTAAAGAGCGTCTGGGCAGTTTGGGCGAACAAATTGGCATTCTTTCGCAAATCCGGGGTGACTACCAAAATATCTGGGGCAGTGAAATCAGCTCTGATCTTCAAAATCAATGCCATACCCTGCCCGTGCTGATCGGTTTACAGAAATCAACGGGGGAAGACCGCGAAAGGCTTGAACTGGCGCTGCAGAGAACCCCTTACGATCAGGCTGCTCATACCCTCGTGCGTTATTTATTGAAAAAAGTAGATATTCGCACAGATTTAAATCTGTGGCTAGAAAAACACCGCCAAATAGCCCAAGCCCAACTGGATCAGCTCAGTCAGGCGGGCCTAGAGACCCACGAATTGGGCTTGTTTTTACAAAGACTCAAACCCCTCGACTGAGGCCAAAAATCGGCAAGAAAAAACCGCCCCCTTGCGAAGGCGGTATTTGAAGCAATTGCTTCGACTCAAGCCTGGGCAGGAACCTCAGCTTGGATAGAATCAACCAAGATTTCAGCGATATCGCGAACCTTGACCTCATCTCCCTTGTTGTGGTCATTGACTCCATCTTGAATCATGGTTTTACAGAAGGGGCAGCCAACGGCCACCATCGTGGCTCCTGTGTCCAAAGCCTGTTGGGTACGGGCAATATTGACGCGGGTGCCTGTGTTTTCTTCTTTCCACATTTGGCCTCCGCCAGCGCCGCAGCAAAAACTTGCCTTGCGGCTCTGTTTCATTTCGGCCTGGGGCAGCCCCATGGCATCTAAAAGGGCGCGGGGCTGGTCATAGACATCATTGTGACGGCCCAAATAGCAGGGGTCATGGAAGGTGGTCAGCCATTTGCCAGTTTCAGTATTGACCTTCAATTTGCCTTGAATAATCAATTCCTGAAGCAGTTCTGTATGGTGTTTGACTTCATAATGCCCGCCAAAATCGGGAAATTCATTTTTAATCGTATGAAAGCAGTGTGGGCAAGCCGTCACAATATGCTTCACGCCATATTCATTCATGACTTCCACATTTTCAGCAATCATCTGTTGAGCCAGCATTTCATTGCCAGTCCGCCGGGCCGGGTCGCCGCAGCATTTTTCTTCTTTGCCGAGAATCGCAAAACGCAGACCTGCTGCCTGCATCAACTGTGCAAAGGCAACAGCGACTTTCTTGGCGCCGTCATCGTAGGAACCCGCACAACCGACCCAATAGAGAACGTCTAACTGATTGATATCCTCTATTTGAGAAAGGGTTTTGATTTCAAGCCCTTTGGACCAGTCGGCTCGGGTCGATTGGGCCTGTCCCCAAGGATTTCCCTGGCGCTCAAGATTTTGGAACATCGTCTTAAATTCGCTGGGGAAAGATTCCTCTTCCATCAACTGGTGCTGACGCATGCCCACAATATCGACGATATGCTCGATGCCCATGGGGCACATTTCCATACAGCCGCCGCAGGTGGTGCAGGACCAAAGCGCATCTTCCGTCATCACATGACCCACCAGTGGCGTTTCAGACTGCTTGCCTGCCAAAAGAGCTTCTTTCTCTTCAGCCAGCAGATGCTTTGTATTCACAATCATCCACTTGGGGGAGAGTTCTTTGCCCGTGGCATTGGCGGGGCAGACATCATCGCAACGGCCACACTCAATACAGGCAAAGGTATCCAAAACGTTTTTCCAGGAAAGATCATGAAGGTATTGAATCCCGCCCATGCTGAAATCATCTTCATCCGCATCTTCATCTTCCAGCATGGCCATGAGGTCTTTTTTCATGTCCACTTTGCCATAGGATTTCTGACGTTTAAAGAAAAGATTGATTGGGCCCGCGACGAGGTGCAAGTGCTTGGAAAAGGGAATATACACCGCAAAACCCAAAACACAGAGGATATGCACCCACCAGGAGAGGTGATAGAGCACCACTTGGGCCATTTCAGGCAAATGCATCTGAAAAAACACCCAACCGGTGGCCGAGGAGAAGGGGCGGAAAAGCTCAAAATTGAAAGCGCTGTTGGCTTTCTGAACCCACGCCATTGCCAGACCTTCGGTGCTGAGGTAAGACACCATCAGCAGGGTAATAAAGCAAATCGTAATCAAAGACTCCAGCCAGGGATTCTCACGGGATTCTTTGTTGACGAGAATATTCTGATTTTCAGCAGGTGGATAGAGCGCCTTGGGCTTCATGCCATAACGGCGATAGGCCAAAGAAACAATCCCAATCAGAACCAATATTGCGAAAATATCCGCAAGCAGGGCATAACCCTGATCCAAAACCGGGCTGATAAATTTCAGCACCGAAAATTCAACATCATTGGTGAACAAACGCAAAACATGGTGCGTTGTGGCCAAAAGGAAGGCGAAAAAGCCTACAAAAATAAAGGTATGCAAAAGACCCACCCAGGGACGTACCCCACGGAAGGCCCAATAAAAAACATCATAAACGGTTTCCCAAAGACGTTTGGGTAAATCATCGGGCTGAGGCTGACGATCCTCGGCCTGGCCAATCTGGACCAGTTGGTATTTAATCGAAGCGCCATAGGCCGAAAGCCCGATCAAAGACACCATGACCATCGCAAAGAAGGCCATTTCCAAGGGTCCAAAGAAAATACTCGAATGTTCCATGGTTTAGAATTACTTCACTTGTTTGTGTTTTCTCTGTATCGGTGAAAATTTAAGAAAATATCAAATTATCATAAAAGGCACTCTAAATTTATACACTGCGTCATGAGCGGATGTCAATTCGCTGCCTGCTTGGGCTTGCTGCACCGCGCCCCGACGTTTACACTGAAACAAGGTTCACTGTGAACCACCAGCTTTCTCAAGAACAGCCATTGCCCAAGGAGTTTCCCACATGCCTGCCGCTTCTGCTCAAGAGTTATATATTGTGGTCTTCCGCCTCGGCACAGAAGAATATTCAATCCCTGTCAGCCATGTTCAGGAAATTCAACGCTGTCACCGACTCAGCCTGCCCCGACAAATGCCGGATATTCCCGAATATTTTGAAGGCATTATTGATTTACGCGGGCAGATTATTCCGATTCTGGATTTGCGCAAGCGCTTTCATCTCAACCCCCAGGAACCTGGCCGTGAAAGCTGCTATATCATTGTCGAAACCCATCATGATATGGTGGGTTTTCTGGTAGATGCGGTATCAGAGGTTTTGCGGGTTTCTGCCGATCTGTTCACGCCCCCACCCGCCCGCTTGCGCACAGCAGTGAGCGCACGCTATATGGTTGGGGTGGGCAAACTGAAAAACAAAGATGAAAATGCCCGCCGCGAACGTCTGGTGGTTTTATTGGATATCGACAAAATTCTCAATGAAGATGAAACAAATCCCCAAACAAGCCAGGGGGAGGCGCTTGCAGGTTGATCCCTCGGCTCAAGCTCAAATTACGAGCATGGGCGGCCCAAAGCCTCTCTCGTCTGCTGGGGCCTCACAGTCTGGCAATCTTAACCCAAACAGAACAAGGTCTTTTTGCCGTAGACCCTCAGGATTTCGATGTCGGACGCAGCCTGCGTCAAAAAGGAAATTGGGGGCAGGCCGAGCTAAAACGCTTAGCGGCTCTGCTCAAACCTGAAAGCAGCGTGCTGGTCGTCGGTGCCCATATTGGCTCTCTGGCCATTCCCTTGGCCCGACGCTGCCAAAGCCTGGTGGCCATAGAAGCCAACCCCAAAAGCTTTGAATTGCTCGAACTCAATCTGAGAATCAATCAGATTGAAAACTGCCAGCTTTTCTGCCTGGCTGCCAGTGAGCGCAGCGAAACCCTGTCTTTTTTGGTCAACCCCTCCAATACAGGCGGAAGCAAACGCCTGCCCCAGCATAAAAAAGAGATCTATTTCTATGACCAACCCGCCGAAATCGAGGTTCAGGCCGTCGCTCTGGATACGCTGCTCACCGGCCAGCATTTTGAGCTGATCGTCATGGATATTGAAGGGTCAGAATACTTCGCCCTGAAAGGCATGCAGGCACTGCTTGCTCAGGCCAGGGTACTTCAAATTGAATTTTTGCCCCATCATTTGCAGGATGTCAGTGGGGTCAGTATTGAGGCTTTTCTCGGGCTCATCTACCCACATTTCACGCAACTTGAAATTCCCTCTCAAAACCGACGTGTGGCCCAGTCTGAATTCTTAGAAACCCTCAAGCAAATGGCAGCCCAGGGTCTGGGTG
This sequence comes from bacterium (Candidatus Blackallbacteria) CG13_big_fil_rev_8_21_14_2_50_49_14, assembly GCA_002783405.1. NCBI lineage: Bacteria > Candidatus Blackallbacteria > bacterium (Candidatus Blackallbacteria) CG13_big_fil_rev_8_21_14_2_50_49_14. The sequence continues at coordinate 10,879 of PFGG01000065.1, forward strand.
ACGATGGACTGATTTTTTTTAAACAGTCGCCTCCATGAAAAAGCCCCAGCCCGATTTTCAAGCCCTTTGGCAAAACCTGAGGCGGGCTTGTGCCTTTGAACAGATGCCGCTTCAAAGCGCTCAAGAGCTGGGCCAAATCTGCGGCCCCAAAGAAATCGAATTCCTGATTCAGGCCCTGCTCCAACTCGTTGACGCAGATCTCGAAGACGATCCCGGCGATCTGAGCGATGAATACTGGCGCTTGCGCCGAACGCTCACAGAGGCTTTGGTCGCAGCCGGAAGCCAAGTCATCCAGCCCCTACTGTGCAACTTAAACAGCCCGAATCTGAGTGCGGTGGGCTATTTTGCGGAGGCTCTCGGACGCCTGCAAGCCCCCGAGGCCCTGGAGCCCCTGCTGGCCCTTTATCAAAGGCACGCGGATCAGGGTCTGCGCTGGAGCGTGATCACAGCCTTGGGTGATTTAAACGATTCGCGCGCATTGCCCTTGCTAAAGCAAACACTCTTGGCCCCCCCAGAACTCAATCGGGGTTGGTGGATTCGTCTCACCGCACAAGCCTTGGGCAAATTACAGGCCCCAGAGGTTCTTCCTATTTTTGAGCACATTCTTACCCAGGATGCCGACTGGTTCGCCCGCCTGGGCATTGTTGAAGGCCTGCTCTCTTTTCACCCCACCCCAGAAATCAGACGCTTGCTCGAAAGGGGCAAAAGAGACAGCGACTCACGGGTGGCCGAGCTGGCGCGTCGATCAATCTAAACGATGAGAAATCTGAGTCCTTTCAAATAAAAAATATTTTTAAACAATATCAATACACCAAAAAACACAGGTAAACACCAATCCAATCCAATCCAATCCAATCCAATCCAATCCAATCCAATCCAATCCAATCCAATCAAAAAGGAATTATTGCAGATTTTGGCCTTTGATTTTTCAGCCTAAAAGCAATATATTCAGAAAATCATTAGCCGCTGACGGAGTTATTTACGATGGGAAAATCGTCTCTTTTCGTGCGTTCTTTTTTGACTTGGGCCTTGTTGGTCGTTTTTCTTTTGTCCTGTACGGCCCAGCCTCCTGTTGTCAAACAAGCCACATCTCCCTTGCCCTCTGCTTCTCCTTTCTGGCTCCCCCCCCCACAAGCCTCTCACCCTGTCATCGGCAAAGCTCTGCGTCCTGCCCCTAAACCCATTCAGGCCAGCAATCAGGGCTTTCAAATTAAAGGTTCCAGCTCCACTGAATCCCGGCAATGTCTCTACCTCGACCCCACCAATACCAGTGGCAGTATTCTCGCTTCGATTACAGGTACTATCAATGCCGATGTCACGATGATCGAGGGCACTCTTTACCCCAATTCTTCTCCTGACAGCAATTTCACTATGAGCGTCAAGATCCGACAACCTACCACCGCCATCTATTCTACGGGAATGGATATCCCTAAATTGGTCTTCCCCGATAAAATCCTCGAACCCAATCAAAATTATTCCTTTCCTCTGCCCTCTGGCACGGTGCTCTCATTTAACGATTCACATCACTTTTTAGGCGGTGCTACGGGCTCTATTGCTTTCAATACCACCTCCTCTGGCGCAAGTTTGACGATCTCTGGTTCTATTCTCAAAGGCTCAAATTATCCCGGAGATCCCTTTACCTATGCCAAAGCAGAGCTCTCAAAAACTCTCTACTTTTCTGGTTCAATGTCGACCTGTGTACCAGCCATTACCCTGGCCAGCAATATTGATACTGTCGATTTGGGCAGCACTGACACCAACCTAAACCAAGCTCAATTCACCATCACCCCCGAAAACAAAACCAAAGCCTGGACACTGAATATTACTGGCCCCAATAACTTCAGCCAAAATTATCAGGGCACAGGAAACAATAACACCTTCACTTTGGGCGGAAATATTCCCACAGGCCCATATACCGCAGCCCTTTTCTATGACGATTTACCCAGTTATAAAGCAGTTTTAAACCTTACTGTGGTGCGCAATGACAGTTTGGATTTGACGCTCTCACAGTCCTTGCTGGTGCCCAACGGCGCTCCCAGTTCTGCTGATGCACAGGTCACGGTTTCTAACCCCTCAAGACCCTGGGAGCTTTTGCTGCAAAGAACAGGGCCAGCCAATGGCTGCAATGCTGACCAACAAAGCTTTGGCCCCTTTACAGGCAATCAAACCATCCCTATTTCAAGTACCGGCTTGCCTGATGGAGAATATGCTCTCACAGCACGTTATACCGATGACCCCAACAGCGCAAAAATAGCAAACTTCAATATTTCCAGTCTGCTTAAACTCACCCCCAGTGCCACTGAACTGCCCTATGGCGGCAGTGTGAGCTTCTCTGTGCAGGCTCCGCTTTGCCCCGGTTGGAAACTCTTTGTAGATAGCGAAGAATGCACCCTCTCAACAGGAGCTGGCAATGCAGAAGGCATTACCTGGGATGGAACCTGCAATGGCAACAGGGTCGGCCCTTTCCCTCATTCTGTGCAATTGGTTGCAGGTGATAAAACAGACTCAGCCACCATTCAGGTCAGCAATCTGACCTTTCCTACGCCTACTCCACCCCCAACAGCAACGCCTACTCCCGATCCAAATGCCAGTGGTTCACCCGATCCGAACGCGACCCCAACTCCAGGCCCCACAACAACGCCTTGCCCTGGAACTTGTCCTACACCAACGCCTGTACCCACAGCAACGCCGTGTCCAGGCGGGATTTGCCCCACACCTACACCTCCTGTACAAACGCCCACACCCAGACCCACGGCTACGCCAACAAAAAAACCGGGCAATGAAAGTAAAGAATTGGATTTGACTTTGGTTGTTGAACCAGAGATTTCGAATCCTGAAGAAGCCTTTTCAATTCTTCAAACAAAAGTTAGCACAGGCCATTTTAAAATAGGATATGGAACCTATGTTGATCTTGGTGGAGAAGTTTATCTAAAGAAAGAAAATAAAGCAAAAGCAGCAGTTGCCGAGGCTCTTGCTACAATCAGAGCAACAGGAACTGTACGTCTTGTAGACTCTTCAGGAAATCAAATTCCTGGCTTCCGCATACCTTTTGAGTTTTTAAGTACACGTGGAACAGCTAAATTGGAAAGTACAAAATGGTTTGGCAGAAACGGTGCTGGCGCAGGCCCAAATTTTGTTCCTGCAGGTAAATATTCATTGATCGGAATTATTGATAATGTGGATATTCGTTATAATGAGCCAAATCCAACCACTCTCATCACATTAAAAGTGCTCAATATAAACAAAGAAGTCATGGTTATTAATGACTTTCCTCTTTACTCATCGAAAAACTCGACTCCCAAAGTATTTACGCCAGACAGCATCCAGCATATCCTTGAAAGGCATAAAAGAGACTATCTCAGCAAAGCACAGCACGCTTTCTTTGTGAATACACTTACAGAAATGAAAGACATCATTGTTCGTGAGGGTATGGCCACGAATCCGAATGCAAGAGAAAAAACAATACCCACAATGGTTAGGCTTAAAGTCGATACAGCAGACAATCGGCTCTATGGACTCGCCGACAAGGTTAATCCTTACAGAAAAGATGACAGTTTTCCTGACCAATTCTCTGCAAATTACGTCTTAGAAATGGCTCGCTCAGTCGCAAATATGTCTGATGTGGCAGATCAATGGGGAATTGGAAAAGATTTAACCCATAAAGAAACAGGTGCCCCAATTGAATCAATTGCACTAATGGGCAAACGAGGAGCGACTACACTGTCTGCATTTGCTTATTATGGCCAACCCCAAAATGAGGATCAAATAATTCGAACAGCTTTTCCAACGAATCTTCCTTTAGGAAGCCCCTATTCTAGAAAAGGAATGAAAAACTTACACTATTACACAAAAATATGTGATCCTTTATTTGATCCCAATGACCCTATTGCCCTATTTACAAGATATAGCTCTTTTTCTAGAGCAGAACATACTGCCTGGGAAACCTCTTGCTTCACAAACCTACAGCAGTTTGTGCCTGCCGGGATGCGTTAGCCTGTGGAATTGATCTACCAAACAGAAATCCGTGCCATGAATCTATTGTGGCTGGGTGAAGAAGAATTAATAATATGCAGTGACAGTATTTTTAATTTTTTTCATGTCCATTCCTTGAAAAGTCAACCAGCAATCAAGCAATTAAGTGACCTCAATGGGTTATGTTATTTAGGAAAAATGTTGCTCTTAGAGGAACAGCCCAATGAAAAAAGACTGCTTCTTTTAATAGATCCTTTCGATAATTATGGTTTTTCTTATTTTCACTTGGATGAATCGCTTGTAAAGCCCTATAACCCAGATAATCCGTTTGAAGAGCCTGTGCGGCAAACTTTATTTGATTCCTCTGTTCAAGAGCTGTTTGCCACAGAAAGTCAGCAAGATATCCAAGTCAGCCCTGATGGACATTTGGTAGCTATACGGGGTGATCGAAGTGTCTGTATCTTTGAGACTGTTTCAGGCAAACTATTAAGGAAAATAGATGATACCACTTTGCAGGCAAACACAGACAAAATTGAACTTCATTTAGAACGTTTTTATAGATATGCCGATATTTTCTGGCTCAATGAACGCTTGTTAACACTTGTTAAGGCAGACACTTCATTTTTTTTTCAATTTCAACTCTTGGTTATTGATGTGGAAACAGGAAGTGGTATAGGTGAATTACCAATGTTATCACCGCCAGAGTACTTCAGCACCTTGCTGGTAAATCAAAAAAAAATATTTACTTCCATGGCAAATGGTCTGGTGATCATTGATCGAGAAGATTGGGGGTCTTATGAGATAATTAAACATCCCCATACTTTAATCCAAGACATGTTTTTCTCTTATGATGGCCAAAGTCTGATCACCATCGGCCAAGAGCACTACTTTAATTGTTACGAGAAAGCAACAGAGATACAGGGACCAAATGATTTGGAGTTAATTTGGATAGATCCCAATAATAAACAGATACAAAAAAGAGAGATACTCCCTATCAATTACTCTGAAGTCTATCCCAATCCATTCGGTCCCACCCTTGCTTTTATTGACTCTTCTTCTAAAAACCTGTCTATTTGGAAATATGAAATTTCAAAATCTCCCAAAATCTAGACCGCATAGTACTACAGCCATTCAGAAGTTTGTAAAATCTCAAACAGTGCATCCCGCAAGGGTGCAAGCTCAGCCCATTCACTGTTGCACATCAATACCAGTCCCCGCTTCTGATCGGGATGAAAACTCATCAGGGTACGGGTACGGGTTTGCGAACCGCCATGCTCAATCCTGCGAATCTGCTGAAATTGGGAGACCCCAAAACCCAGGCCATAAGCTGTGGCCTGTCCTTCGACGGTTTTCTGAACCGTCCAGAGGGCTTCACTGCCACGCTGGGAGATCAGTTCATGCTGAATCAAGGCCTGCATAAAACGGGTTAAATCCTGAATATTGGAAGTAAAGCCGCCCCCAGCCAATTTCCAGGCAACATCGTCCAAGGGACGTTTCACCACACTGCCCCGATCTTTGTAATAGCCACTGACCCGGTAGGGAATAAAGGTGCCGGCATGATCCGGCTGGATACTGGTCAAGCCCAAGGGCTGGGCGATGCGCTCTTGAAACTGTTGCCAATAGGATTGCCCGCTTCGTTGTTCAAGCACAGCCCCTGCCAGCATATAGCCAAAGGTGGAATAGTGATAAGCCAGACCCGGTCGTTGCAATAGGGGAGCAGCGGCAAAAACGGCCTGACTGGCAGCTGACATATGGGCCGGCGTCTGCACGCCAGCTCCGGCCTGGAAGCTTCTTAAGCCTGCCTGCCAGCCTGCCACTTCGTCATAGCTGCCAATCCCTGCCAGATGGGCCAAAAGCTGGCGCTGCGTTAAAGGCCAGCCCTGGACATTGTGATAAGCTTTCCAGTATTTTTGAATATCCTGATCCAGATCGAGCAGACCCTGTTCCACCAACTGCTGGCTCAAAACAGCGGTGACCGGCTTGGAAAGCGAAGCCCAGCGAAAGGAAGACTGGAGCGTGACCGCTTCACGGTTTTCGCGATCGGCCCAACCATAGCCTTTGAGATAGCTGATTTTGCCATTTTCAACCAGACCCAAGGCCAGACCTACCAGCCCCTGATCTTCCATCACCCGCAAAACAGCCTCATCCACCAGACGGTAGCGTTCGGGTTGAAGCGCCAGTTGAAACGGTAAAGGCTGAACAAGTGCATGGGGATTGAGAACTTCAGAAGACGTGCTGAAGGGCCGGGCCTGAGCTGAGGTGCTGCCCCATACACCAAGCCCCAAAACCGCAAGCAGACAAAGGTTCCCTATTTTTTGCTTGATTTTGCTCAATCTTGAATCTGGTTTCACGGGAATGGCCTCCGACAGAGATGGTCTTAACAGCTTAGCAGAAGAAAATCCGAACCAAAATCAGGCTTCATGGCTAAGATGCAACTGGCGCAAAACAGAGATGATCCGTTTTTGGATTCCCAGGAGTTCATCAGGCAAATAGACAAATTCAGCTTTTTCTCCACGCACCCAGGCAATAAAGGCTTGAACAGGTTCTATCGCCACACCCTCTTCACGCTGCAGCCAGGCCAAATCCCAACACAGATGCAATAAATAATTTAACCATTGGGCCCGCTGAAACAAGGTACTGACCTGGGCATGGGTTTTCCAGGCTTTGCGAATTTCAAGCTCTTTCAGGGTTTCCCGCATTTGCCCCTTGAGCGTAGCCAAAAGTTCAAAGACCTGATCCGCGCAAGCCCCATTGCCCGCCATGACTTCGGGCAAGATTTCATAGAGTTTGTTTTCAACTTTTTGCAGGCGTTCGCTGAAAATATCGCGGTAGATCAACGAAGAAACCAGAGCATTGACCAAAAAACTGCTCAAAGCGGCAATCGAAAGCGAAAGCAGGCGCACGCCAAAGGTCTCCAGTGGAGAATGAAAATGCACAAGCACCACAAACAGCGCGCTAAAGGCGGCTGTGCTATAGCCTTCTCCCATTTTCAGAGCAAAGGAAAAAGCAATCGCCAGCCCAACGGCCAAGGGCAGAGCAAGCGCGATTGGCCAGCCCCAGAAACTCAAAAGCATTCCCCAAAAGGCCCCCAAAAGACCACTGATTAACTGGGCCCGTGCATTTTTTAAGCCCAGACGAACCGTCGGCGTAATACACAAAACAGCCACAAAGGTCGAAGAAACATGATCCGGATTGCCCAAAAGCTGATCCAGCATCAAAGCCAAAACACAGGCCAGCATGGCCTTAAAAACCATGAAAAGGGGGTTGGTGAGAAAGGTATTCATGGGGGTATTGTAACGCTGCCAGCGCCTTGTTTGAAAAGGCGATTGAGTCAACTCCCACCACGCGGGGGGGCTGTGGTATGATGCAGCGCATTGATCTGCGGTGGAGGAACCCCCATGAAACTGTCCCAACGTATTTTGAATATTGAAGAATCAAAGACCACAGGCCTGATGGATCTGGTACAGCAGATGCAAGCCAGTGGCACCGAAGTGATCTCCTTTAATGCCGGAGAACCCGACTTTAATTCTCCTGAACCCATTCTTCAGGCCACGATTGAGGCCCTAAAAGCTGGAAAAACCAAATATTCAGCAGTGCCTGGCCTGCCTGCCCTGCGCAAAGCCATCGCTGAAAAAGTGCAAAAAGAAAATGGCATTGCTGCCGAAGCCGCAAATATTCTGATCGCCAATGGCTCCAAACAAATTCTCTACAATGTCTTTCAGGCCATTTGCAATCCTGGCGATGAGGTGATTATTCCCTCGCCCTATTGGGTGACTTTTCCTGAAATTGTCAAATTGGCAGGGGGCACCCCTGTCTTTGTGGATACCCAAGATCATCAGCTGGATCTTGAAAAAATTGAAGCCGCAATTACACCCAAAACCTGCGCCATTCTGGTCAACAGCCCCAACAATCCCACAGGCGCTGTTTTTTCTGAAGCCAGCCTGCGGGCCGTGGGCCAGCTGGCACTCAAACATGAAATTTATGTGGTTTCAGACGAAGCCTATGCCGGCCTGACCTATGATGGCGCCAAACATCTCAGTCTGGCCGCCCTCGACCCCGCCTTTGCTCCTTGGGTGATTACCACCCAGTCTTTTTCAAAGGACTATTGTATGACCGGCTTCCGGGTCGGTTTTTTGGTGGCCGACAAAGCCCTGGTCAAAGCGATTAACAATCTGCACAGCCATTTAACCGGCAATGTCTGCACCTTTGCCCAGTTTGGTGCCATTGCAGCGCTTGAAATGGATCCCCAGATCATGCTGCAGATGCAAGAAACCTTCCAGCGCCGTCTGGACATTGCCTATCCACTCTGTACCGAAATCTTTGATTGCGTCAAACCCCAAGGGGCCTTTTATCTTTTTCCCAATGTAGAAAAATACCTGGGCGAACGTTTTGCCGATGATGATGCCCTGGCTGAGTATCTGCTCAAAGAAGCCCATGTCGCAGTCGTACCAGGTTCTTCTTTTGGCGCTCCCGGCCATTTGCGGATTTCATTCTCAACCAGTGAAGAAAATATCCGCAAGGGCTTTGAACGGATCAAAAAAGCCCTCGTAGGTTAATTCAAAAGCGCTGCAGGAAAGAACCAGAATTCTTGCAGCGCTTGTCAATCCAACTCAGAAAGCAAACCATGCAAGCCAGAATTGAAGTCTGTCCCCCCAAAATCTGCGTAGGTCAACGCATTCAGCTTTCTGTCAATGCAGCCGCTAAGAATATCGCGCTGTGGCAGGCCTTTGCCCCCCGAAAAAAAGAAATTGCCCAGGTCATCGATCCTGGCTTTCATTCCATCGAAATTTATCCTGCCACTTATTTCGACCGCTTTGACCCCACTGCAGAATTTGAAAAATGGGCAGCTGTTGAAGTGCAAGCGATCACTGTGCTGCCTTCAGGACTGGAGGCGGTGCAGCTCCCCGGTGGGCTTTACGCCGTCTTTTTATACCGTGGCGATGCGCGCCAGGCCTTTCCCTTTCTGCAAAAAATTTTTACAGAATGGCTGCCCCAATCAGGATATTGCCTGGATACACGCCCTCATTTTGAGGTCATGGGCCCTAAATACAAAAACAATGCTGAGGATTCAGAAGAGGAGTTTTGGATTCCCCTTCGCAGGAACTAAAGTCTCAGTGCTTGTCATGCCCGTGATTGTGTTTGTCTTTATGCTTGTCTTTGTCCTTGTCTTTGTCGTGGTGTTTGTCCTTGTCCTTTTTAATTCTGATCTCTTCTTTGACTTTGATTTTCAAACCAAAACAGGAACTCAAACTTGAAACACCGACCATACAAATCAGGGGCAAAACTAGGTTTCGTTTTTTCATAGGTCTTTTTCTCTCTCCAGATTATTGCGAACGCTTTCAAAATTCTAACCGGTTTCGACCCTGGATTTCAAATCAAAGCGGGCCCACAAGATCTCTCACCCAATCTGTTATACTGTGCCCTGGGCTATATTTGGTATAAAAACTCTGTCTGCCCAACAGTCAGAAAAGGATTTGAATACATGTCGCTTTCCCCCGAACAAGGCGCAAAGTTTACACAAAGTGCCGAAAAGATCCAATCGGATCTCAAAACCCTTTTAAATGAATACCGCGAAACACTGGGAGAAGATGCGCCTGATGCGCTGGTCTTTGCTGAAAATGATCTCTACGATGCTTTGGATTGTTTAAGCGATTTTATTGATGCTTTTCAAGCCCCTACAAAAAGCTAATTTTTGATCGGCTGAAATCCTGGTCATGCGCCAGAAAGACAAGATTTTTTAAAATTTTTTCACACTCAAAATTTGGGCTTTTTAGATCAACTCTGATCAGTTCTGATCATTTTGAGCCATTTTTGTAAAATTTCAGAAGAAAATCGATCCTCACGATCCAAAAAAGATCAGATACATGATCAACCTTCATTTTCTGAATATCCAGCCAAATCTTGAGATTAAATAATTTTTAAGAATAGATCCAGAAGATATTTGAATTGAGAAAATTATAAGCTAATATTTTTAATGATGTTTGTGAGTTTAATCCCTCACAAAATTTTTGATTTTAGTTACTTTGATCACCAACCCTGCAAGGATGCATGTACTAGAATTAAAGCAGCACCCCCCATGATCATTTTTTAATCTTGGGTTAATTGAGCGATAATTTTTCAGGAGAAACAGAGCTGATGGTAATGGATTCACGTAAAAAAACGGATTTAGAAGCGAAAATACAATTTCTGCGCCGGGTACCTATTTTTGGTGCCCTAAATCAGGACAGTCTGCAGCGTGTAGCTGCGATTATGTCCGAAAAGATTTACTCCCGCAAGAGTATTGTCTTCCATGAAGGTGATCATGGCGACACCCTGTATATCATCAAAAATGGCAGAATTAAAATCGCCAAAGTCGCAATCGACGGCCGCGAAAAAACCCTGACCATTCTTCAAGGTGGCGATTTCTTCGGTGAGATGGCCATTTTCGACAATCTTCCCCGTTCTGCAACTGCAGAAGCGATCGACAACGATGTCCACCTCTTCGCCATCAGCAAAGGTGATTTCGAGCGTCTGATCAACGAAAATCCTTCAATCGCACTGCGTATCATGAAGGATTTGACCCGCCGGATTCGTCAGATCAACCAACAGGTTGAAGACCTGGCCTTTAAAGATGTGCATGGCCGTGTTGCCAGCACCCTTTTCCAATTGCTCGAAATTGAAGAGCAGAATGCCGGTCGCCCCCTGACCTCGCTGCGCATGACCCATCAGGATCTCGCCAATATGGTCGGTTCCTCACGTGAAACGGTGACCCGGGCCCTGAACCGTTTGCAAAACGAAGGCGCGATTGCCATCAGCCACCAGCGGATTGAAGTACTCGATCGCGAGTTTTTGGCTGACAAAGTTTTCTAATGCTCGATCTGAAAACACTTCGGCTAAACCCTGAGCCGGTTCGGGATTCGCTTGCCAGACGACAAGCGGATCCTGCTGTTATTGACCGGCTCTTGAGCCTGGATGAAGAACACCGCAGCTGCCAAACCCGGGTAGATCAGCTGCGTCAGGAACGCAACCAGGCCTCTAAAGAAATTGGAACTCTCAAAAAACAAGGCCAGGATGCCTCCTCACAAATGGAGGCAGTTCGCGTGATTGGCGAAGAAACCAAAAGCGTTGAAGAACGCATGCAGGTCTGTGAAGATGAGCGCAAAGAACTGCTGCTGAATATTCCCAATACCTTAGACAGCAGCGTACCCACCGGCAAAGACGAAAACGAAAACCTCGAAATCCGCCGTTGGGGTGTTCCCGCTGAGTTTGATTTTGAACCCAAGGCCCACGACGAATTGGGTGTCAATCTCGGCATAATGGATTTTGAAAGGGCAGCCAAACTCACAGGTTCCCGCTTTGTGGTGATGAAAGGCTGGGGTTCCCGTTTAGAGCGCACCCTGATCAGCTTTATGCTCGACCACAACACCCAAAAACGGGGCTATACCGAAATTCTGCCGCCCTTTATGGTCAACCGTGAGACCATGACGGCCAATGGCAATCTGCCCAAATTTGAAGACGATTTGTTCGGTTTGAATTTTAAGGATTTCTTCCTGATTCCAACAGCAGAAGTCCCCTTGACCAATTTGCACCGCACAGAAATTCTCGAAAAAGAAGATCTGCCGAAATATTACACCGCCTATACTCCCTGTTTCCGTGCCGAAGCAGGAGCTGCTGGCCGTGATACGCGGGGCATTATCCGCCAGCACCAATTTTCAAAGGTTGAACTGGTCAAAATTGTAGAACCTGAAAATTCCTTTGATGAACTTGAAAAAATGGTATCGGATGCAGAAAGTCTGCTGCAGGCACTGGAACTGCCCTATCGGGTGGTGCTGCTCTGTTCAGGCGATACGGGCTTCAATGCCGCCAAAACCTACGATATTGAGGTCTGGTTTCCCAGCCAGGGCAAATACCGAGAAATCTCATCCTGCAGCAATTGCACAGATTTTCAAGCCCGCCGGGGGCAATTGCGCTACCGGCCCGAAGTCGGAGCTTCTACGGCCTTTCCGCACACCTTGAATGGGTCTGGATTGCCGATTGGACGTACACTTGCTGCCCTGATTGAGAATTATCAACAGAGTGATGGTACAATCAGAATACCCAAAGCATTGCAACCCTATGTGGGAGGAGAATCTCTGATTGTATGAGCGCAGACCCCTCTTTGCCTGAAAATTTAAACGAACTGTTTGAAAAACTCACCCCCTTTGGTCCGGTGGGCACGGTGATTCAACGCACCTTCAAAGCTGCCATTCAGCCTGAAGAGCGGATTTTAATCGCCTACCATCACCTGGAATCAAGTGAAGAGGTTGGCCAGCAAAAACCTGTCATGGGTTCTTGCGAGATCAAGCTGATCACTTCGCAGCGTTTCCTCACCTTGGGCTTTTTTCCCACCTATCACCAAATCATGAGTCACGAGATTCATCGTTTGGCCTCCTTTTCATTGACCAATCGTTTCGCCACCGGCTATGAGGGCGAAGGCGATGCCACCAGCGCAGAAGAACGTGGCTTTAATCCACTGGAAATTCAACTGGAAGCGGTCTTTGTCAATGAGCAAGGTGAAACGGTCAAAGAATGGAACCAGGAAGGCTCACGGCCCGAGGACATCAAATTCCTCTACAGACTCCTGCCAACTTTGAGTAAAATGATGGGTAAACCCCTGGCCGAGTGCCGGTAAAGAGGAGTCAGCATGAATATCGATGAATTTCTACGCGTAGCCGTCAAAAAAAGAGCTTCGGATATTCATATCCGTGTCGGTTGCCCGCCCATGTTGCGGATTGACGGGCGAATTGTACCCACAGAAATGCGCCCGCTGACCCCCGCGGATACCAAACGCACCCTATACAGCATGTTGAGCAATGCCCAGCGCGAAGCTTTTGAAAAAAGCTTCGAAATGGACGTTTCTTTCATGATCAGTGGTTTGGCCCGCTTCCGTGTCAATATTTTCATGGAACAAGGGCATGTCGGCGCTGTTCTGCGTGTCATTCCCATCAATGTTCCCAATCTCGAAAACCTCGGTCTGCCAGAACAAATCCGGAAATTCACAGAAGAACGCACGGGCTTGATTCTGGTAACGGGTCCTACCGGCTCGGGTAAAACCACCACCCTGGCAGGGATGATTGACTATATCAACTCCACGCAGGATGTTCATATCATCACGATTGAGGATCCGATTGAGTTTGTTTACCGCAATAAAAAAAGTATCATTACCCAGCGTGAGCTGGTCAATGATACAGCCTCATTCCCAACCGCAATCAAATACGCTCTGCGTCAAGACCCAGACGTGATTCTGGTAGGGGAAATGCGTGACCGTGACACGATTGAATCTGCTTTGAAAGCAGCTGAAACCGGTCACTTGGTTTTAAGTACCCTTCACACCAATGACGCGGTTCAAACCATCAACCGTGTGATTAACGCCTTCCCACCGCATGAACAGCCTCAGATTCTGAAGCAGTTGGCTGCGGTTCTGCGCGGAACAATTGCCCAACGTCTCGCGGTCAAAGCCGATGGAGTTGGCCGTGTAGCTGTTGATGAAATTCTGGTGGTAACGCCCACCGTGCGCGATCACTTGTATAAACATGAGTTAGACGCCATTTATACCTTGATTCAAAAAGGTGCGATGGACGGCATGCAGACCATGAACCAGGCCTTGTTTAAATACTATGAAGAAGGCACGATTGAATTTGAAGAAGCCCTTGCTCTTTCAGACAATGTCAACGAACTGCAACAATGGAAACGTGGGGCCATTCACGGCACAGGCCGTTAATTCGGTTACAAAAAGATTCAGGCCCTGGTTGAAACGCCAGGGCCTTTTGCTTGGGCCCTTAGTCTTGCCGAAGCTCAGAAACGCCAGAATTCACAGCATAGGCTTCAACAGCAGGATAGGTCAAGGGCTGTGAGCGATAACGACGGCGGGTTATAAACGCGCCCATCCCCAGGCCCAAGCTTAAGCCCAAAAGCGCGCAGAGCCCCCAAACCCACCAGGGGGTTCCCTGACGGCTTTTTTCCATTTCAGCCTTTAAGCGCTCATAAAGCGAGGTATCCATTTTCACGGCGCGCACATTCAGCTGATCACCTTTTGTTTCATCGATTTGGGCAAGAGTCCGCACAATTCCTGAGATCAGATCCTGATCGACAGGAGGATCTGGATTTTCACTGTCTTCTGACTGCGTGGGAGGTTGATAGATCACCGAAACGGATTTCTGAGCCGGGCTTTCTGAAGTGCTTGAAATAAGCTGCTCTGCCTGATCATAGCCATAGATCGTCTCACGGCTCTGGCGTGTTGTGCCCTGGCGTGTTTCACGGGCCAGCCGCTCATGCAGAACCTGTGGATGGCTGCGCTGAACAGAACGGCTTTGAATCTGGCGGCGGTTTTGTTTCTCTGTGACGGTTACACGGGCCTTTCCAGGCCCTAGAATGGCATCCAACTGTTGATTGATTTTACGTTCAAGCGCCTGCTCCTGTGGGGTGGTGGCCCAAACGGATGAGGCACTGAAAATCAGAAAAACAAAAAACAAAACAAACGGTGAAAAACTGCTTAAAAACAATTGAAATAATCTAATCATCTTACCCATGCTTCAATTTAAAAACTATTGCGCAGATAAAACTGTCGATTGAAATGAGCATAAGATTTTTTACGAAAAACCTTTTTTACTGAGTTTAGGTGACGGGAAGCTCTCTTGATGCTTGGAGAAAAGGGGCAAAACGGCTTTTGTCAAAAGCTTTGAGATAAGCTTCCTCTGCATCAATGATCCCTGATTTTAACTTTTCTTCAATGGCCTGATCCATAGTAATCATCCCCACTTTACGTCCCGTCTGCATAATCGAAGGAATTTGAAAAGTCTTTCCTTCACGCAGAAGATTCGACACAGCCGAATTACAGACCAGAACCTCATAAACCCCTTGGCGTCCTCCCTCCTTCTTGCGCAACAATTGCTGAGCAACCACTCCCTTTAAAGAATCAGCCAACATTGCTCGAATTTGCGCCTGAGCAGCAGTGGGAAAAGCATCAATTAAACGATCAATGGTCTTGGGAGCTGAGGTAGAGTGCAAAGTTCCGAAAACCAAATGGCCTGTTTCTGCGGCTGTAATGGCGAGTTCTATGGTTTCAAGGTCGCGCATTTCACCCACTAAAATAATATCAGGATCCTCTCGCAAAGCTGCTTTCAGTGCGCGTGAAAAGGACTGTGTATGTTTGCCCACTTGACGCTGATTCACCAAAGACTTTTGGCTCCAGTGAACAAATTCAATTGGATCCTCAATCGTTAAAATATGATCCGAACGATGATGGTTAATATAATCAATCATTGCAGCCAAGGTTGTAGATTTTCCCGACCCTCCTGCTCCGGTTACAAGAATCAATCCCTTATGGTAGTGGCAAAATTGTTTGGTAAGCACATCAGGCAAGCCCAATTCTTCAGCACTTGAGATCCGATTCGGAATGACCCGAAAAACAGCGCCCACCCCCTTACGATCCATAAAAAAATTGACGCGAAAACGACTGTTTAAAGAGTCTACGCCATAGGCGAAATCAAAATCTTGGCTGATTTCAAAGGCCGCGCGTTGCTCAGAATCAATCAGGTCATAGATTAGGGTTTTGATATTTTCATGCGTAAAAAAGGTTTCACTGGCAGGATGAAGTTCACCATCAATTCTAAGCATCGGACGATTATCTGGAGAAAGATGAAGATCTGAAGCTTTGTTCTCAATCATGACCTTGAGAAGCAAATCAATTTTACTCATACATTTAAGCCCCCAATATGATAGCCCAAATAAATACAAACTCTGCTTCTATACTAACACACAACAAATAGTCAACTTTGCCCCCTTCTTGGCCTGTGCTAAGATGAGACCATGAATTTCATTCTGCACAGGAAACGCATATGACCACCTCGATAGAAGCCACCTCACAGGGGATTGAAAACCAGCAAAGAGAGTTGGAATTCGCCAGCCAAGGCCTTTTGGGCTTTGAAAACCTGAAACGCTATTCCCTTTCTGCCTATGATCCCCAAACCCCCTTTTATTGGTTGCGTTCAATAGAAGACCCAGAACTTGCCTTTATTGTCATGGAACCCCGTTTCCTGGTTGAAGACTACGGTTTCGACCTGCCCGATGAAATCGCCACAGAGCTTGAAATTCAAACTTCAGAATCAGCCTTTGTTCTGGTTTTGCTGACCATTCCTGAAGATATTACCCGTATCAGCGCCAACCTGGCTGCCCCCCTGATTTTCAACCGTCAGAGTAACCGTGGTCGCCAGGTGGTACTGGAAGCCGCTCAATATCCGCTAAGGCTGCCGATTTTTCCTGAGGTGCCTTCTGAAATAGCTTCTGAATCAGAGAATGCATAAAAACCCATGCTGGTATTAAGCCGTAAAATCAACGAGAGCATCATTATTGGCGATTCTGTAGAAGTCATTGTCTTGGAAGTGCGGGACGGGCACGTCAAATTGGGTATCAAAGCTCCACGTGAAGTCAGCATTCACCGCGAAGAAGTCTATGCTGAAATTCGTCAGGAGAATACACGCGCCAGTCACAAAGATCCCAAAACACTTGCTTCGGCAGCTCAAGCAATGCAAGGTTCGGTCTCCAAACCACAGGAGCGCGCTGTGCGTGAAGAAGCCCGCAAAGCACGGCAAAATCCCATCGATCTGCCCAGTGAAGATTTACGTCAATTGGGAAAAAAGCTGAAAGGCAAAACAAGCTCTGACGAATAAGGCATTCTCTCTGTTGTTTATCCCCTTGCACAAAGTCCTGAGGCTGCTCTTAGCGCTGGGTGTTTTTCTTCCGCAAACCCTGGCTTGGTCTGAACCAGCTCCCAAAAGCAGCAGAGAAACGGTCATTGTTCAGGATTTTTTTCCTGCCCCGATGGGCACTCAATGTTCCACACAAATTCAAAAAATTCTGATACGTTCTCAACGCTATAATGTCTGGCCTGATTGGTATGTACGTCAACGCCTGGGGCCACACACTGCAGTTCAAGACTGGCAAACAATCCTAAATAAAGTACCAGAAACTCAGCTTTTGGTACAGGGCAATCTGCAGGGCAGCAACCACCTGATCACCGTCAATTTGATCGTCGCTCAACAAACGGGTAAAGAAAGAACGCTGATTTTCGCAAACAGTCAAACCGGCAAGCCCGAAGCACTTGAAAGCATTTGTCAGGACCTTGCCTACCAAATTTTGGGCGAACCACCTGAAGCGCCTCTGCGCAGCCCCGGTCTCGCCGCCAGCCTGTCTCTGATTATGCCGGGAGCAGGGCATTTCTACCAGGGAAAACCCGCCAATATCTTATTGGGAACAGGCTTTCTTGCCGGTTATGTCGGCCTGGCTTACCTGGGCCTCAGCCCCCAGGAAGAAGGGGGGCTCACGCGGCAACAATGGGGAGGACTTTTGCTCCTGCTCAGTCTGACGGATATCTTGATGGCCTATTTCTTTTCTTTGCCAGATCCAAATCTTACAAAAATTTCACCATGAAACTAAAAATACTTATATTGTCCTTGATTCTGGTTCTCGCCTCGGCTTGCAGCCCACTGGTGGCCATTTATCTCATGGCCCCTGAACAGTCTGCCGCTCCCAAACCTTTACCAAGCCCCAAAAACTAAGCTTTAAATAACATCTGAATTATTGGAAGCATCTGGCTTCTGTGATAAGATACACAAGTGAAAAAAAACAACTTTTCACCTAAAATTCGCTCTGCAGCAGAAGACTTTTGGAATCAGAAAGGCATCCCCATGCAACAGACAGAAGGTTTGGAAAAACACTTGGCATCTGAAGATCCGAAACAAAAAATGGCAGCCATCGATGCCATCAGTAAATCTCCCTTCGCAGGGGGAGAAAAACTTCTGATTCCCTGCTTACAGGACAGTGATGTTAAAGTAAAAGCCGCCGCCGCTTTTGCCCTGCGCAAGTTTGCACAAGAATCTGAAATCGTGCAGCCCCTCATTCAACTCTGCCAGGACGCCAATATCGACGTTCAACTGGCAACCGTTTTTTCTTTGGGTGAAACGGGAGCAAAAGAAGCAGCTCAAGCACTTTTACCTTTGCTCTCCAGCCCTGATGATCGTTTGCGCAGCCGAACAGCAGAAGCACTCGGAAAATTGGGCCATGCCGATGCTTGCGATGCTCTCTACCAAGCCCTTGAGAACGAAGAAAATCCCAAAGTAGGCTTACGCCTGGCAGAAGCACTTCGCCGACTCAATGATGAACGCGCTATTCCGATTTTGATCGCTGCCTTGCAGTTTGAAGACAGCGGTGTTCGTGCGCGTGCCGTTGAAGCCTTGATTCGCGAAGGCGATGCCACTGTTGTAGAACCGCTGGTAGAAGCTTTGGCCGATGAAACCCAAATGGTGCGTTCAGCTGCTGCCTTTATGTTGGGTAAAATTGGTTCGGTCGCTGTCGATGCGTTGGTCGGTGCACTGGCAGATGAAACGCGCAGTGTACGCTCAGGTGCAGCCAAGGCCTTGAGTGAAATTGGCGATATTCGCACGCTTCATCCCCTGATGAAAGCTCTTGAAGACGAAGATCGGCGTGTCCGTACCCGTGCGGCCCAAGCTTTGGGTCGCTTGGGTTCTGATGAAGCCATTTCAGCTTTGATGAAATGTGCCATTGAAGATGAAGCCAAACGGGTGCGTTGGCGTGCCGTAGGGGCCTTGCGTGAACTGAAAAACCTTGAAGCCGTTCCTGCCTTTATCCATTCTTTGAAGGATGAAGACAGCAGTGTTCGACTTGAAGCCATTCGTGCCCTGACTGATTTGGGTATTTCAGATGCCACAGAGGTCATCCAGGAGCTTTTGCAAGACCCGATTCGGCGCGTGCGCTGTGGTGCGGCGAAGTCCTTGGGCGAATTGGGGGATCACCGTGCCATTGCTCCCCTGCGTGACGCACTTTGGAACGACGATGACCAAAGCGTACGCCTGGACGCAGCAAAAGCCACTCGCAAATTGCGGATCCGTCTGGCAGAAACAGTTCAGGCTCTGCTCCAACTTGAAGAACAGGCCCTGCTTTCATTGGTGGATGCCCTGCGGGATGAAGACAGTCGGGTACGTCTGGAAGCAGTCTACTCTTTAGCAGAGTCCCAAGGAGAAATTGTCTTGGAGCCCTTGATTGAGGCGCTGCAGGACGAAGATGCCCAAGTACGTGCTGAAGCAGCCTATGCCTTGGGCAATATTCCAGACGGACGCTCAGTTCCTGGCCTTTTGGAACTCTTACGCGATGAAGACTCTCAGGTGCGCACCAATGCATCTGAAAGCTTGATTGCCCTGGGAGATGAACAATTGGTTGAAATGCTGATCAACTCCCTGCGGGATGAAGACAGCCGGATGCGTACCAGTGCCTCTTTTATTCTTGGCCGCATGGGCAATTACGCCATGGAAAGACTGCTGACCGCCTTGAAGGACGAAGACAGCCGGATGCGCTCCAGTGTAGCCTTTGTCTTGGGTGAGGTTGGAGACGGGCGCGCACTCTCTCCCCTGATTGCAGCCCTGCAGGATCCTGATCGCAGAGTACGTTCAACCGCAGCAGAAGCAATTGAAAAATTGGCCTATCAATCGATTCAACCCTTGATCAATGCCCTCGACAGCGAAGACAATCGCGTACGCAGCCGTGCGGCCAAAGCACTTGGAAATTTGGCACAAAAAACTGTTTCTCCGCTGATTTCTATCAGTGAAGACCAAGATACGCGGGTACAATCCATTGCAGCTGAAGCTTTGAATAAATTGGGAGAAGCTCAATAATGCAAGTCTGTTCTCACGCCAAACCCATAGAAGGAATTTGCTGACATGAATTCAACCCCTGTGCAAGAGCAGAACACCGTTAACTGCTCCTTCTGCGGAAAAACCCACAGTATTCGTCCAGAAACCTTGAGCAAAATCGAAATTCGCTGTTCTCAGTGCAAACTGATGCTGAGCTCAACACCGCATTCACACTTTCAACATCTGGATCCAGCAGTATACCGTCACCAGCTCGATACAGACAGTCAGCAGCATCTGCGCTCGCTGCCTGGCGTGGATAATATTATTCGCAAACTCTTGGACTTTGCGCAGGAAGCCTTCCCTGAAAGCTTTTTTGCAGCCAATTGCATACAGGCCAGTCCACAACAGTATGCAGACCTACATGCCAAATTGGAAGTCGCCTGCCGAACCTTGGGCATGACTTTGCGCCCACATTTGTATATTTCCCCAGAAGATATGGTTTCAAGCACGGGTTGGGGAACTTTCAGTGGTGGCACAGACAAACCCTTTATTGTGCTTCCCGTAACGCTACTGGAAAACTTCGAAGAACATGAAATTCTGGCCGTTCTGGCGCACGAAATGGGGCATTTTCAACTCAATCAACATGCCGTCAAAGTAGCAGCAGACTTCTTACAGCTCATGCTGACCAAACCCCTGCGTCGCAATCCCATGGGGGCTTTTCTCGAAAATATTACGCCTCCGGTACAGAATGCTTTACTCAACTGGCGTTACAAAGCAGATCTCAGCGCAGATCGTTCTGCCCTGCTGGTGCTACAAAACCCTGAGCAACTTGCACAATTGTTGATGAAAATTGCGGGTAACGCAAGTGAATCAACCAATACACTTGAAAATTTCATCACCCAGGCTCGAAATCTTGACCGTCAGAGCATTTTAAACTGGCTCGACAAACCCGGCGTCCAACAACTCTGCCCCACACCTCCGCGTTTTGCGGTCTGGCGTATGGCAGAGCTCTTGAGTTGGACCTCAGACGATATGAAAACCTATGGGTATTCTAAAATTATCAAGGTTTTCGCAGCCTCATAAAATTAACGGCATAAATGCTCAGGCCTCAAGCGGCCTCCCGTTGAGTGCAAAAGAAAGGGAATTATCATGCGTGAAGCATTAACCTATAGCGATGTCTTACTGGTACCCCAATATTCAGATATTGAAAGCCGTCGCAATGTCTCTACCCATACTCGGCTTTCCCGACGCTTAAATCTGCATATTCCAATTGTCAGTTCCAATATGGACACCGTCACCGAATCCGCCATGGCGACCCGAATGGCAGAACTCGGAGGCATCGGCATAATTCACCGCTTTCTCACGATTGAACAACAGGTCAGGGAGGTCGCCAAGGTCAAGCGTTCGCATAATTTCGTGATTCAGGACCCCTACACCATTCAGGTCAACTCCTCCCTGGGAGATGTGCGTGAAGCCATGTATCAAAGAGGCGTCACCTCCTTTCTGGTCGTTGACGCAGAAAACCGTCTGTGTGGAATTGTCAGCCCACGGGATATGATGTTTGAGGATAACCCCGAGACATTGCTAACCCAGATCATGACCCCCTTTGAAAAAATGATTTGTAAACAAACCAGCTCAGCCCAAGAAATGGACTACGAGCAGGCCCGCCAACTTTTAAAAGCACATAAGCTCGAAAAACTGCCCTTGATTGACACCGACCGTAAAATTACAGGCCTGATAACCGCCAAAGATATCCAAAAACGCCTGGAATTTCCCCACGCCATCAAAGACCATCAGGGCCGCCTATTGGTGGGAGCAGCCATTGGTGTCAAAAATGACTATCTTGAGCGCACCCAGGAATTGGTCAAAGCCGGTGTAGACGTGCTCGTGATTGATATTGCACATGGGCATTTTAAATACCTGCTTGAAACCCTCGAAACCATCAAAGCAGATTTTCCCCAGGTGGATATTATCGCAGGCAATGTGGCTACGGCAGCAGGCACCCGTGATTTGATCGCCGCAGGTGCAGATGCGATTAAAGTCGGCGTCGGCCCTGGTTCAACCTGTTCAACCCGGATTGTCACCGGTTCAGGCGTTCCTCAATTGACAGCCGTGATGGACTGTGTTGAAGCCGCCCGAGAAAAAGATATTCCGATTATTGCCGATGGCGGGGTTCGCTATTCCGGTGATATGGTCAAAGCCCTGGCGGCTGGCGCAAGCTCTGTCATGCTGGGAGGACTGCTTGGCGGATGTGAAGAAAGCCCAGGCTTAACCCGTATCAAAGACGGACAAAAAGTCAAAATTTACCGCGGCATGGCCTCCTATGATGCGGCCCGTAACCGCCAACAATCAGAAAAAGGCTACCAGGTAGATCTTGACAGCTATGTACCCGAAGGCATCGAAACCGTGATTCCCTATAAGGGCGAAGTGCGGGAAATCATCGGGCAATTGATGGGCGGCTTGCGTTCAGGCATGAGCTATATAGGGGCACACAGCCTGCCAGAAATGGTTGAAAAAGCTGAATTCGTGCGCATCAGCCCCGCAGGCTGGCACGAAAGCACGCCCCACGCCCAATACAAATAAAGCGCTCAAAAAACGAGACCCGGCTTCAATCTTGAAGCCGGGTCTTTTGCATGGGACTCACAAAACGTGAAACTTGTTTCGTGCCCCAAGTTTAAAACAATTAACTTGAAAAACCAGCACTATCACCATTGACGGTGACGACTGAAAAGATCGCCCAGCGCTCACCCGATTTTTTAAAGGTTGCGATCACTTCTTCAACATACGTCCCCATTTGGTTTGTGACCTTGCGACGAATTCTGGCTGTTGCAGTCGCTTCAGAAACACCGCTGATTTCAAAACTTTGATTTTCCATACGAATGCCCAGTTGGGTAATACCACTGGCCTTTAAATTCTGAAAAAAGACCAATTCCTGAGAAGTAGAGTGATATGCCGCCATCAAGGCATCCAGGTCATCGGTATTGACGGCATTGGTCGCATCTTGAAAAACCTGTTCGATCTGTTTTTTGGCAACTTCTCTGGGGTCAGGTGTTGGGGTTGTCACAGGGGCAGGAGTAGGGGTGGTTCCAGATGAAGACGAAGCGGGAGCCGCAGAAGGCGTCCCCACATTGACAACAATCGCATTCTTATTGGTGAGGTCACAGGCACTGAAAAGAGTAGTAAGAGAGAGTGAAAGCACGAAGAGGTGTTTATTCATGATTTTTTACCATCGATTTTGTATCAAACTTTTTCCAAGATAGCACACCCCAAGAGGAAGGGATAGATACCCTTTTTAATGAGACGGAACTACTTTTTAAAGAGTTCCTTGATGCTGTCCATAAAACCTTTTTTCTTGGGTTTTTCGGGCTCAAATAATTTTCTAGCGGTTGGGTCTTTGGGATCCAGGACCAAGGCCTGTTTTAGAGCAGATTGAGCCATGCCTTTCCAACCTTTGTTGGTATAGGCCTGCCCCAAAGCGGCATGGTACTTCGCAATATTTGGACTGGTTGAAATCGCCCGTTGGAAGGCAGTAATCGCCTCATCCAAAAGATTTTTCCGCATCAAGGCCTGCCCCTCTTGATACGCTTCATCGGCCTGTTTTTTCTTGTATTCTTCGGCTGAAATCTGAGAGTGGGGCTCAGCTTTTGCAGCAGCAGGAGCAGCAGCAGGAGCAGCAGCAGCAGGAGCAGTTTCTGCAGCTGCAGCGGCAGCGGCGTTTTGTGCAGCGACCAAATGCTCAGCCAAAAGACGACGGGTATCCAAATACTGTGCCTTTTTAACATCATTAAACAGCACATCATTGGCCCGATTGATCATGGAAAAGCGCTCTTTGGCTTCTTCCTGCTCTTTTGAACCCGCAGGAAAGCGATCAGGATGAAATTGTTTGGCCAATTTTTTGTAAGCCGCGCGAATTTCGTCTTTATCTGCTTCTTGAGAAACGCCCAGAACTTCGAAAAGATCTATGCGCCAAAGATCGTCATCATCCAATGTATCCACTGGAAACTATCTCCTCTCTCCGAGAATAAAATCTACCTGAACGCCCCAAACCAACAGTCTATTTTAAAAGCTCAGAGGGGCCAGCCTGACATAAAAGTACGGCCAGTATAGCACAGGCCACACCCCTCCGGCAGGAATAGCCGATTCAAAAACCGCTGCTGAGCGCTTTCCAAATCACGCGCCAGTTGATTTCACGGCTGCCTTCCCCAACTTCAGAGACAAAGACATCACGCGCCAGACGCCCAACGGCATATTCATTCATACAGCCATAACCTCCCAAAAGATGCCGTGCTTCTCGGGCCACTTCTTCTGAAATCTGAGCCGCCCAATTCTTGCAAATTGAAGCCGTCATGGCAGCTTGGGGATTTTCCTGAACCTCTGCTGCCGCCCGCATAATATACGTCCAGGAAAGATCCAGTTTCATTTTCATTTCAGCCAGTTTGAACTGGGTGTTTTGAAAATCCGCAATCTTTTTACCAAAGGCCGTACGCTGATGAACATAGGCCAAAGCCCCATCAAAACAGCCCTCAGCCACCCCATGACAGAAAGCAGCAAAGGTGATCCGGCCCTCATTCAAGTTTTTCGTGAGTAGCTCCAGTCCCCCATCCAAGGGCCCCAAAAGCGCATCTGCGGGCAAGCGCAGGTTTTCAAGTGTTAAAAGCGCAGTATCTGACGAAAACCAGCAGTTTTTATCAATCGGAGAGGCAATTAAGCCAGGGGCATTGCCCGGCACAATAAAAATACTGATGCCCAACTTGCTTTCCATATTAGTGCGGGCTGAAACCAGGATATAATCCGCGATACAACCGTTGGTAATAAAAGTTTTGGCCCCGTTCAAGACCCATTCATCTCCCTCACGAACCGCTTTGGTCTGTAAATTGGTGGCATCGGAACCCGCGTTGGGTTCAGTCAGGCCAAAAGCGCCAATCATGGAGCCTTCAATCGTGGGAATTAAATAGGCTTTTTGTTGTTCAGGTGTTCCAAAACTCAGCATTTTGGCGCCCAGTCCACAGGCCACCGAGGCAGAGATTGCAAATCCCGGCAAGACCTTGGCCAATTCCTTAACCCAGAGACACATATCTAAAATTCCGCCGCCCCCGCCGCCCAGTTCTTCAGGGTAACGAATACCAGGAAAACCCAGGGCCGCAAATTCTTTATACAGCTCAACCGGAAACGTCTTTTCATGTTCATATTTTTCAGCCACGGGTGCCAATTGCTCCTGGGCCCATTCACGAACGGTTTTTTGGATCATTTGCTGTTCTTCAGTTAATTTCCACATGCGCTTTTTCCTTCTGGTTTGGTGAGTGGATTATACCAAAGGACACGCGCCAGCGGCCAACCAGAACCTGGCAAAGCCCAAGCATCCAATCGGTTGAGAATATTCTTTTCAGCTTCGCGTTACAATACCCCTATGACAAAGATTGCACTGTGGTGTGAATTTATGCC
This sequence comes from bacterium (Candidatus Blackallbacteria) CG13_big_fil_rev_8_21_14_2_50_49_14, assembly GCA_002783405.1. Lineage (NCBI taxonomy): Bacteria > Candidatus Blackallbacteria > bacterium (Candidatus Blackallbacteria) CG13_big_fil_rev_8_21_14_2_50_49_14. Next base: position 35,955 of record PFGG01000065.1, read on the forward strand.
CTACCACTGGGTCGCCGGGGATCTGCCTTTGCTACACAAGCTGGGGCTGAGCTTAAATCTCGCCATTCCCAGCCACCAAATCGGAGCAAAACCGCTGCACGCTCTCTTACGCGAAGCTGCGCGTCTTGGGGTTGAAATCCGCGCCTGGCTTTTATTGCCCGATTCGCAGGGCTACTGGCCCAATGCCAACAACGCCAAAAGCTTTGCCGATACAGTGCACCGCTTCTATGACTGGATCGAGGCCGAAAAACTGCCCCTGCCCACGCTGATTGCCGATCTTGAACCCGCTTTGGCCGACAGTCTGCTGCTGAAACAATTGCTACTCAAACGCCATCTGCCAGCCCTGCTGAAACATTTGCATCAGCCAGAACGCCAGACCCGCTTTGTGCAGGCCCAAAGCGAATTCAATCGCCTGATTGTTGAACTGCACCAACGCGGAACCGAGGCCTGGGCAGTGACCTATCCCCTGGTGGTAGAAGATGCCCTGGCTGGCAACCGCGCTTTTCAGGAACTTTTGCAACTGCCTGTTTCAGGGGTTGCCTGGGATGCGCTCTCGCTGATGACCTACCGCAGCAGTTTTCGGGATATTTTGGGATTTTCAGTGAGTGCACAGTTTATTGAAAAGCTTTTTCATGAAGCCCGCCATGCTTTTGATATGCCAGTTCAAGCCGCCCTGGGGGTGGTGGGAACGGTGGGAAAGCTCAGTGAGGGGGGTTACCAGGATCCACATGAACTGGGCGCTGATTGCCAGGCAGCACGGCGGGCAGGGGTCAGTGAAATTCAAATTTTTTCATTGGATGGCATGCACAGGGCTCTGACCCCGCACGACTGGATCAACGCCTTGAACCATGAACAAAAACCAGAAAAAGCCACCTGGGCTGACCAGGGGGTACGTCTGCTCTTTAAAACGGCCCATCAAGTCTTAACTCAAACGGGCCCAGACCGCCCCCGTAGCCCTTTGCAGATCTTCAGGCGCAAGAAAGAGTTGCAAACCGCGCTGACCGGCACTGACCGCAATCTTCTCAAATACCTGCGCCAACTCATCGAGAAAGACCGGATACGGTTTTTTCGCCCCCAACGGTGAGACCCCGCCACGAATATATCCCGTCAGGGGCAAAACCTCTTTCAAAGGCACCAATTCCACGCGTTTATTGCCACTGGCCAGCGCCAGGGCCTTGAGATCCAATTCAGCATCCCCCGGCAGACAGGCCATCACAATCCCGGTTTTATCGCCTTTGGCCACCAGGGTTTTAAAAGTCTGCGCCGCTTCAAGCCCAATTTTTTGAGCCACGGCAGGGGCACTTAAATCTGATTCATCAACCGCGTAACTGAGCAGGGAATACTCAATCTCAAGGGCATCTAAAATTCGGGCCGCATTGGTTTTTTTAGTTGACATCGGCCTAAACCAGATACGTGTTTAAAACCCGTGCAAAACGCTCAGGGGCATCTGGATCCACGGCCAGATAGAGACTGGGTTCAAAAACTTCGAGTTCCATCAATTGAAACTCACCCGCCCCCCTCACGCCATCGACTCGGGCATAGAGCCATTCACCCGGCATGGCCTGAAGGGCTTTTTCTGCGGCGGCCCGCATGGCGGGAGTGGCTTCAAAACGGCCCCAACGGGCCCCAAATTCCTCATGGCTGAGAAAGGCACCTTCGGCAGGTGTTTTGACAAAGGCATGGCTGAAACTTATTGCCTGCGGGCTGCGGTAAAAGACCAGTGAAATTTCACCTTGGGCGATTTCAGACACAAAGGGTTGAAGCATCAGGCCCGTGGTTTGGGCCTGGGGAGCCATTTTTTCAAGATATTCAGGCAATTCATGACGCTTTACACGGAAGGTATTGGCCCCCCAAGCTGAGACAATCGGTTTAATCACAAGCTCTGGCCAATCCTGCGCCAGGGCTTTCTCGATCCAATCATGATCCCCTGCTTCTGTAAAAACAGTGGGTACAATGGCCACGCCTGCCTGTTCCAACTCCCGCAGATAGCGTTTATCCAGGTTCCAGCGCACCAAAGAAACCGGATTCAAAACCCGGATCGAACGGGCTTCCAATTGGTTGAGCCAGGCCTCAAAAGCTGCGGTATGGTAATGGTAATTCCAGCAAGAGCGAAAAACCAGCAGATCGATATCTTGCAGGTCGGTCAGGCCTGAAGCTGCATTTTCCCAGAGCACAGGCTTGGCCTGAATCCCCAAAGCTTCAAGCGCAGGCAGCAGGAGTTGCTCATCCTTTTGAAAATCAGGATAATCGCGACAGGTGACAAAACCAAGGGTCTTCATTTGGGGTAAAACCGTGTGCCCGGCAAAATCAGTTCATCGCCACGGTGTTTGACCTTGACTTCCCCAGAAGGTTTAAACACATACAGCCCCTCGTCTTTGCCTACCGACGAAAAACGTTCGTATTCACTTTGTCCATCACGGTAGGTTTCCATCAGGAGAAAAGAGTTCTGATCCAAGCCCACACACACACTGCGGTTGAAACGGGCAGCCGTATAGGCGATCGTATCGGGGTCTTCCATAAAAATATAGTCTTTGCAATGGGGGAAAAGCTGAACTTTTGTTACCAGGCCAAACCCATGGTCAAAGAGTTCAAAATCATACATCCGGGAAGAACCCGTCCATTCATTGGAATTATCATCAAAGACCACCAGGTATTCACACAGACAGAGCGAACCCGCTGAAACCGTATAAAAATTGGCCCCCCGCTCCAGGGCTTCGACAAAGGCATTCTTGAGCTTGAAAAAATTAAGACGGTTCCAAAGCACGGCAATATGGCCGCCAAAGATAAAAATCGAATTGGCCGAGAGAATACGCTCTTCCAATTGGCGTTTTAAAGCCTGATAAAGTGGGTCTTCGGCCACCCGCGAAGTGCTAAAGAAATACTCATCTATTTCATGGCAGACCTTGAGCATTTGGGCATCATTTTCGCGGATTTTCTCCATCGTGGACTGAATATCCTGACAGGCATAGTGGTAGAGCAATTCAATCGGTTTGAGGGAATGCAGACGTTTTTGCCCCATGTCAACATCATAGGCCAGTGCCCGCGCCAGACTCATGCCTTCAAAATTTTCTTTGAGCATCGCCAATTGCTTCTGCAGAATACGAATCAGGCCCGTGTTTTTTTCACGGTAAAAAAGTTTGACCTGCTGAATCACCTGTTGCTTGCTGTGATAAAGCCAGTAAAGCCCTTGCTCTTTTTCACGGAAATAATTGAAATCATGGTAGATCGAAAGGTTTTGAATATTCTGATCAAAGCCCCCTTCAAACTGAGGAGCAATGCCGATTTTATACAAAGCCCGCTTGATATGCGCTTCTTTGAACTCACGCTTTTGCCAGGCCGCTGTGATCAGCAAAACTTTGCGCGAAGCACGCACTGCCGGATCTTGATGTTGAGAACTGAGAATTTGCGTTTTAAAAGCTTCTATAAAATCCGTTTCAAGCTGGATATTGCCATTGAAGACAATACTGCCTTTCATCAGGGCGTTCCCTCCGGTTTTGTTTCTTGGCTCAAAGGTGCAACTTTGTCAGGGTCCAAGAGCAGAATCGCATGGGTAAAAAGCAAGGTGAAATAAGCTTTCAAGAGAAAATCCAAGCCAAAGGCCAGCACCTGCAGCACAGGATGCCCCATCACCAGCATGAGTTGTAAAATCACGGTGGGTAGAAACCAGAGCAGGCCCAAATAGCTGATCTGGCCCGGATGTTTCAAGATCAGATCTTTGCTGTTTTTCCAGGCCGCAAGCCAATTGGAATTGCCCATCACACAGTATTGTTGCCAAAAGCTTGTTAAGGCGGCAATGACCATCAGGATCATGGCACCGCCCATAAAAACCAGGCTCCACTGATAAACCAGGGAAACAGCCGCCTGATGAGGTTCTAAAAAGGCCTGCAGTTTAACAGGGTCAAAACCACTCTGTAAATGGGTACCCAGTTTCTCCAAAAAATTCATGTCCAAAGGCCCCAGCCAGGCTTCAGCCACCAGACTGCAAATTGAAAGGATCAACATCAGCAAGAGAAAAAACATCGAAGCACCGGCCAGCATTGGCCAGAAATAGCGCGCCACCCCTTCAAAAAAATCATCCCAAGAGGCGGGGGTCGAGCGCTCCAAAAGCACGATTTTCATCTGGTAGAGCCAGCCCCCCAAGAGGGCCTGGCGCAGAAAGAAAAACGCCATGGTTGAAATCGGATTGCCACCAAAGAGTCCAACTCCGCCTGAAAAAAACAAAATAATCAAGGCCTCAATCGCAACAGGCCCCAGGAGAATCCGATTCTGGCGCAATAACTGCCAGGTGCGGACAAGAATCTGGTTCATTGTGAAGAGGCAGTTTGAGCACCCAACTCAAAGACCTGGTAAGGAGAGGGCAACATGGGGTGTGCAAGATAACGGCTCACGCTGGGTTGAACCATCAGATAGTCCACAGGATGATAGAGGAAAAGCCAGGGGGCATCTTCCAGAATCAAACGTTCAGCCTCTGCATAGAGTTCATAACGTTTGGGCTCATAATAGAGATCTTCGGCCATCTGCACCAACTGATCCACACGCGGATTGCTGTAGCGGGCCGTATTGGTACGCCCGGCCTGACTGGAATGAAAGGTCGGATAAAAGACCTCACTGGCATCGGCCAGGGTCGGTGTCCAGGCCGCATGGTAAAAGATCGGTGCAACCGCGAAACCCGAAGAAGCCAAGGAGGCCAAAGGCTCCAGGTGAATTTTTACGCCAACGGTCGCCAGATCTTCTTGAACCCGGCGGCAGATTGTATAGGAATCATCATTGTTCTGGTAATAGAGCGTTAAATCAAGATGGGGATTTTGCCAGGGCTCAACAAAACCATCGCCATTTTTATCGCGCCAACCCGCTTCAAAGAGCAGATTTTTGGCGCGGCTGATATCCTGCCGGAAAAGAGGCTCTTTTAAACGCCCTCCCGGAAAGGAAGGCGGAAAAACACCACTGACGGGCCGGGCATAGGTTTGGAGTAAATGATCGGTAATGGCCTGTTTGTCGACCGCATAGTTAAAGGCCTGGCGCACCTTGACCTCATTAAAAGGAAAAGACTGGTTGTCCATGCTCAAATAATGCGTTGTCCAGCGGGGAATTTTGAGCACCTTGGACTGTTGCAAACTGCTCTGACTGCTGGCTTTGACGATTTTTTCACCGCCCATTGGATTCCAGACCGGGTCTTCAAGCACGCGTTGAAAATATTCAGTGGGCAAAGGCGCATGATCGACCTGTTTTTTGACAAAGGCCTGAAAGCGCTCTTTGGTTTCGGGCATGATTTGAAACTGCAGGGCTTGAATCGGGGCAGCTTGTGACTCATAATAGCCTTCAAAGCGTTTCAAGTGAAGGGTTTGGTCTTCACTGACCGACTCCAGTTGGTAGGGGCCGGCCCCGACAGGATGGGAGCGATAATCTTTCCACCAGCGCTCAACATCTTCAGCTGGCACAATCGAAAAGTTGGGCAGGGTCAGCAGATCAAGGGCCATGGGGATCGGCTCTTCAAGATGCAATTGCACAATATGATGATCGATGACCTCAACCCCTAAGAGATGCGGGTTGCGCACACCGGCACGGCGTGCCGCCTGGTAACGTTTCAAGCCCTTGATATTCAAGCGCTCAACCGCCCAGTAATTGGAAGACCCCATCAAGGGGTTGCAGGCCCGCTCAAAGGAGTATTTCACATCGGCAGCGGTGATCACGCGGCCATTGTGAAACCGGGCCTCTGGATGCAGTTTGAAGATATAGGTTTTTTTATCAGGCGCCACTTGCCAGGATTCAGCCAAAGCAGGTATCACCTGATTATAGGCCCCGGCACGGGGAGGCAGAATGGTGGGAGAATAGGCTACCAGTCCCTGGTGAATCAGAGAACTGATCTCCCGACTGTCCCGTGAAGACATATACAAAGGGTCAAAATTGCTGACCGATTGACTTAAAAAGGTTCGAAAAGCGGGCTCGGCGTGTACCGCCGGTGCCAGCAAACTCAAGGCAAGTGCCAGTCCCAATATTTTCCCTGTCTTCATGCTTCCCCTCCTCAGGCGTGTGGGCGCATATGTGGAAACAGCAAGACATCGCGAATCGAGGGTGAGTCGGTCAAAAGCATGACCAGACGATCAATCCCGATTCCCAGCCCTCCGGTAGGAGGCATCCCGTGTTCCAGCGCCAGAATATAGTCGTTGTCCATGGCATGGGCTTCTTCATCACCGGCGTCTTTTGCCGCCAATTGGTTTTCAAAGCGTGAACGCTGATCAATCGGATCATTCAACTCTGAAAAAGCATTGGCCATTTCACGGCCCGTAATAAAAAGCTCAAAACGCTCCGTTAATTCAGAATCCAACCGGTGCTCCTTGGCCAAGGGAGAAATCTCCTTGGGGTAGTCGATGATAAAGGTCGGTTGAATCAAACGGGTATCTATACTTTCAAAAATTTCGTTGATAATTTTGCCCAGACCAAAGCCCGGCTCAATGGCAATATTGTAGCGGGCAGCTGCGGCTGCGGCTGTGTCGCGCGAAACAAAATCTTCAGGCGTCAGTTCTAAAAACTGACAAATCGCTTCGACCATGGTCAGGCGGGGCCAGGGACGGGTAAAGTCGACTTCCTGGTCCTGGTAGGTAATTTTCAGACTGCCGTGAATCTCCTGCACCAAATGGCAGATCAGTTCTTCGGTCAGGTTCATCATGTCCTGATAATCAGCATAGGCCTGATACAGTTCAAGCATGGTGAATTCAGGATTGTGGCGGGTAGAAATCCCCTCATTGCGAAAATTGCGGTTGAGTTCAAAAACCCGATCAAAACCGCCCACAATCAAACGTTTCAGATAAAGCTCAGGGGCAATGCGCATATACAGTTCCATATCCAGCGCATTGTGATGGGTTTTAAAAGGGCGGGCTGCTGCCCCCCCCGGTATGGGGTGCAACATCGGCGTTTCGACCTCTAAAAAGGCCCGCGCGGTTAAAAACTGACGGATCATCGTCAGGGTTCGGCTACGGGTGACAAAGGTTTCACGCACCTCAGGATTGACGATCAGATCGAGGTAGCGCTGACGGTAGCGCAAATCGACATCGGTCAGGCCGTGGTATTTTTCTGGCAGCGGGCGCAAAGACTTGGCCAAAAGCGTAACTTCTTCAGCCTGAATACTGAGTTCGCCTGTTTTGGTACGTGCCACCAGGCCTTTTAATCCCACCATATCGCCAATATCCAGCATTTTCAGCTGCTGGTAGGCTTCTTCTCCCAATTTATTGAGCATGAGCATGCCCTGCAGGCGTTGGCCGCCATCGCGCAGGTCAAGGAAGGTCAGTTTGCCTTTGCCCCGCCAGCCTGTTATCCGGCCAGCAACAGCCACCGTTTCTTCACCTTTTTCACCATTTTCAAGTTTCTCGGCATAGGCCTCAAGAATTTGGGCAAAGGTATGGGTCCGGTCAAAGGTGTAGGGATAGGGTGAAATGCCCGCTTCACGCAGCTGATCCAGCTTGTGGCGGCGCATATCAAGCTCGCTGAGATGCTCCATGGTAATTTCCTGTTGTAAGAGTACGTTGTGATTTTAAAATGCAGTTTCTTCATTGTACACTGAACGTGCAGAATCTGCGAAAACCCCTAGAATTCGACTCGGTTACAGTTGGATGAATTTTGTGGGATCAAGCTATAGCACTGCAATACTTAAATAAATGGAGAATCTAAAATGACGAAAAGTTTGCTCTCTATCTTTGCTCTGAGCCTCTTTACGGCCTGCTCAACACCTGGCACTCCGGCTACAGGTTCAAGTCCCAGTCCAGCAGCGAGCGCTAGCCCTGCTGCTTCAGCAAGTCCCGCTGCCTCAGCCAGTCCTGCTCCTGTGGCAGAAGTCTCTGGCGTTGCGTCGGCAGAGGTTCCGGCAAGATTGAAGGCAATGAAAGAATGCGTCGCAGCTTTGCCGAATGCAAATGCTGGCGTTATTTTAGGCCTGGATGGGAACGTGGCGGCTGTCAATAATTATCTCAAAATAGGGGGCATGGATGCCCAGATTCAAACCACCTATACGCAGTCTATTGCTGTTTTAAAGCAATTTAAATATGATGCTTGCGTCCGTTAGTTCAAAGGGATCTTTTGGCATTCAGTAAAAGACCTACGACGTAAAAGGCCTGCGACAGAATAGCATAAAGCCCGCCGATTGGCGGGCTTTGCTCTTAGGCGGGATTAAAGATCTTGAGCAAAAGTACAATCAAAACACCGGTCACCGAGACATAGAGCCAGAGGGGATAGGTCCAGCGGGCCAGTTTGCGATGAATCTCTGTTTTGCGGCTCAGAGCAAAATAGAAGGTCGTAAAAACCAGCGGCAGGGCCACGATTGATAAACCGATATGGCTGATCAGGGTAAAGAAATAGATCGGGCGAATCAAGCCCTCGGCCAGAAATTTGGTATCGCCATGCAGGCTGTGGTAAACGATATAGCTGACCAAAAACAGACTGGAGGAGGTAAAGGCCCCCAGCATATAGCGCATATGCACCAGCGGTTGTTTGCGTTTAATCGCCTGATAGCCCAGTAAAATCAAGGTGGCTGAAGTACCATTGAAAAAGGCGTTTAACCCAGGCAAGCCATTGACCCAAGTCGCTTGCGAAGTTTGCGCCTGACGGAAATAAATCAGCCAAAATAAAAAGGCAATTGCGACCGCACTGACGCCTAAAATGGCAGGAATCGCAACCTTGCGATCAAAACGCGCATCTAAAGTAGTTTGCATGACAAGTCGAACTCTCTTTCAGCCCCTCAAATACGCAAAAACGTAAAAAAAGCAGGCTTGCTCTAGCTGTATGCTAACAAAAGACGCAGGCTGGGGGAATCAGATTCAACGAGATGGAGGTGTAAATTGCGTTAAAACACCTGTCGAGCGGAACTTGAGCCATTGCCCATAATAAAAGGTCAATTCTTCGTAGAGTTTGACCATGCCCAGATCAGGGGCATACCAATAGCGCAGATAGTCTTCTTTGCCATTTTCATAGCGCAGATGGTGCTCAATTTTCAAAGCCTGAAAGGTTCCCGCAGGAACGGTCACCGTTTCAAAACCCATGACCTGTATCGTTTCAGTTCCGCCGTTAAACACCCGTCCTTCCCAGGCTTTGCCTGCTTGAAAAGGCAATTGCATGGCGGTCAAAAAATTAACGCCACGCACCTCGGCCTCGGGCAGTTTGAAACTCTCACGCAAAACCTGCTCATGGTAACGGGAAAGCTCGACCCGATCGGCAAAGCGCTTGACCAGGGTGGGGGTGGGTTTGATATCCGAATCAGGGTAAGAACGGCGTAGTACAGCCGTTTCAGCTTCGCCCTCAACCCCCAAAGGCTCGGCCCGCATGATCATCGTTTTGAACTTGGTATTGGGCTGATCATTTTGGCTTTGCTCCAATGAAAAGGTCCAACTGCGGCCAGCTTCAAGGGGGTAATAGCGTTTGATTTCAGAGGCCGAAAGCGTTTTCACCGAGCTGCGGGAAACAGGGTTGGGCGCAAGCGTCGCCTGACAGGCACTGAGAAAGAACAGAGCGGAAAAAATCAGAGAACGGCGCATGCAAAAAACCCCTTTGAACGGATGAAAGATTCTTTTCAGTATAGCATTGCCTGTTTTTTGTTTCTGTAAATTCATTCTGGGGCCAGAAAAAAATAACCGGTCGCAGTTAAATTGCTATGAAAGGCTCAAAATGACTTGAATTCAGACAGGAATTTCCAGCCTATTCACAGGCCCGCTCTTTCTCCCGATTTTTTTAGACTTGAGCTATACTGAATACGGAATTAACCGAAAAATAACCAGCCCTTATAACCCGGAGGCCTTATGACTACCCCCCTGACCTTGCTCTCAGAAGAAGAAACCCTGTTTAAACAAATGGTGGGTGAATTCGCCCATGAAAAGATCAAACCCCTTTCCATGAAAATGGATCAGGAAGCCAGCTTTGACAAAGGGCTGATCAAATCCTTCTTTGACCTCGACATCATGGGAATCGAAATTCCCGAAGCCTACGGCGGTGCAGAGGCCACCTTTTTCATGTCCATTCTGGCCGTTGAAGCCCTGTCTGAAGTGGATGCCTCTGCAGGCGTGATGGTCGATGTACAGAACACCCTGGTCAACAATGCCCTGGTACGTTGGGGCAATGAAGACCAGAAATCCCGTTATCTTCCCAAAATGGCGAGCGAATGGATCGGCGCCTATGCCCTTTCTGAAGCGGGCTCAGGTTCTGATGCCTTTGGCCTGGCTGCCCAAGCCCAGGATATGGGCGATCATTTCGTGCTCAATGGCAATAAACTCTGGATCACCAATGCCGGTGAAGCCAGCCTTTTCATCGTCTTTGCCACCACAGACCGCAGCCTTGGTTACAAAGGCATTACCGCCTTTTTGGTCGAACGCGATTTTGAAGGCTTTACCGTGGGCAAAAAAGAAGACAAACTGGGCATTCGCGCCAGCAGTACCTGTGAACTGATTCTGAACAATTGCAAAGTCCCCAAGGCCAATGTCTTGGGTGAAGTGGGCAAGGGTTACAAAGTAGCGATTGAAACCCTGAATGAAGGCCGTATTGGCATTGGTGCTCAGATGATCGGTCTGGCCCAGGGTGCACTGAATTGCGGCATTCAATACGCCAAAGAACGCCAGCAGTTTGGCAAATCCATCGCCTCTTTTCAGGCCATTCAATTCCAGGTCGCTGATTTAGCCACCCAATTGGAAGCCGCCCGTCTGCTGGTTTACAATGCAGCCCGCCTCAAAGATGCCGGCAAACCCTTCCTGAAAGAAGCTGCCATGGCCAAACTGTTCTCTTCGCAAGTTGCAGAAAAAGTAGCCTCTCAGGTGGTTGAAATTCATGGTGGCTATGGCTATACCAAAGAATATCCCGCCGAAAAATATTTCCGCGACTGTAAAATTGGCAAAATCTATGAGGGAACTTCCAATATGCAGTTGCAGACGATCGCCAAAATCGTGATGGGCTGAGGGTCTGAGGTTTTTTGACTTCGGGGGGTTGTAGAGCTGTTACAATTTTGTTATAATCTTTGCATACAACAGGTTCAAGCGGCTCCCCCATCGCAGTCTTTCTTTCCAGCCAGGAGCAGAAAGGATGCTTTCATGGTGCAGATACAATCTCGTCCACTCTCTCTTTCAGCGGGTCTTCCCGACGGACGCAGATCTGCCCCCCCAACGCCCCCTTTGCCCAAACCCTCACAGCTGAAGTTTTTCGCTACGGGTGATACCCTTCAGAAAACAGTGAATGCGGGTCAAAGTTTAGCCCAAATTGAATTGTTACCAGCCTTGGAAATCTCAACAGATGCCCAAGGCTGTATTCGTGTCGGCGGCTTTCCACCGGGTCAGCCCCCTGCGATTGAAACCGTTATCGATCAGGTTTTTCCTCAGGCCCAAAACATCAAAATCTTGGCTGAAACCCATGAACGGCCATTTGATACCTATACCTTCAGCGTCGATGGTCAGGATTATAAATCCAGCTTTCTTTCCCGTGGCTTCACCCCCAGTAAAGCACTCAGCATCGAAGCCCTTCACAACTGATAGTTTAAGAATAAAGCAGCCACCGGGCCATTGCTTTCCAGCCCATAGCCCAGATTCACAGCCTGCTGCGGACCTTTCCACTGCGTAGAATCAGCAGGATAATAGCGCCATCCGGCATCCAGTCCCAGAATCAAGTCAGGCGTGGCCTGATAATAAAGTCCGGCAAAAGCTGTTCCCCCCAGCAGGCTTTGACTGAGTGAGCCCTGGGTCTGACCCTGGCTGAGAGAAGCATTCATTTGACCGACTCGAAGCCCCAAAGCTAACACCCATTGTTGAAAATAAAAGCGTTTGCTCAGCCCCAATTCTGCACTCAAAGCCAAGAGACTGTTCGTGCCCTGGGCCAATTGACCCAAACTGCCATTGAGCTGAAAATAGGTCTCAGACCATCCCAAAATACGTGCCAGACTGTAGAGAATTTCGAGACTGCCCTCGGGTTGAAAATCCTGGGGACCCAGGCGGGGGTCCAGGGTCAGACTGCCAATTCCGCCCTTCAGGTTCACCTGCCAATCCGTTTTGGCATATTCCTGATACTGATCTCCAGCTTCAAAAGGACGACTCATCAGAATCGGCTCAGCAAAAACTTCCTTTTCAGCCAACGCTCTCAATTTGAGAAAACCAATTTCTTTCTGGCCTTTTTCAGGGCCCTGATACTCCAAAATTTTATAGCCCTGATCGAGATGCACCCCCAAACTGCCTGTGGTCTCGCCCTCTGGCAGAGAAAGCGTAACACGCTGGGTTTTTGGGTCTTGGCCCATGACCTGTCCTTTGATTGCAAAATCTGGGTTACGCTTTAATTTCGCAGTCAGTTCCTGCAAACGGTAGAGCGAGGTTACCCCTGCCACCAATTGATTCACCTGGCCCAGGGCATCGGGGTTGAGCAGGCTGAGAGAGCCCAGACTTAAATTCAAAACCTGCTCAGAAACTTGATTGAGTTGATGAATGGGTTGCAATTCCCGCTCCAAGATCTGCACCGCCACAGGGGTGAGAGCTGGGGCTGGATTGTCCTGTTCAACACGGGCAAAGAGTTGCTGAAAGGGTTGAAGCTGACGCAATTGTTTTAAAAAAGCCTGAGCATCTGTAAGTTCTGGGGCGTGACCCAATTCCCGCAACATGCGCTGGCGCAGGCCCTCAGGATTTTGAATCGGCAAAAGCCTCACAATTTTCCAATCCTGCTTGTAGTCTTCAATCAGCTCAGGGCCCTGCTCTCTCAGATGGTAAACCGGCAAACTCAAATTCAGTTGAGACTCAAAGGACAGATACCAGGTTTCAGAGTTTTTGGGTTTTTCGGGCCCTGCGATTGTAATTGGGCCAAAATGCCAGTCGGGGGCCATCACATAGGCCGCCCCCATCAAACGTTGGGTTTCACTCCAGGAAACCACTTTCTCGCCGACACGCAGATCAGTCAATTCCTGACCAGCAGCCAGTTCCCCCGCATGATCCTGCTGGTACTGACGGGCCAGGCTCAAAAATTCAGGCAAAGACAATTCCATATCAAAGGCCTGAAGGGGATAATCAAAACGGGGCAATTCGCGTTGAAAATAACGGCTCAAAAAGCTATCCAAGGGATTGTTTTGAGATTGATAGATGGAAACATATTTGCGCTGATAATTTTGCAGAGCAGGCGCTTCTGCCTGTGCAAAAACAGACAGGGGAAAAGCCAAATTCAAGCTGCAACACAGGCTTAAGAGCCAGACCAGTTTAAAAAGGAAAGACATTTTTCTGTATTTTGATCAAAGTTTATTTTTTAACTTATCGCCACTGAAGCTCAAAACTTGTCTTTCCAGCGACAGAGACAAAAACCCGGCCCATGCCCACAGGGCAGATGGTAATAACGCGATTGGGCCAAAACTGACTTTTTGACAATCGGCCAGGCTTTCCAGTGATCAGAGCCAAAGGTCAGACTGAGCAAGACCCGCAATTGAGACGTGGGGGCATAGGGGGCCGTGCTGTGCAAAAAACCCGCCCCAAAGACCAGCGCTTCGCCCAGGCGATAGTGAAAGATAGCGGTCTCTTCGGCATTGCGTTCATAGAGCAAATGGCCGTGATCGGAATTCCATTCAAACAAAGGCGTAATCAAAGTAAAAGCCTGGGCCCCGGTGTGATAGTCATAGTGCCAGACAGGGGCTGGAGCCCGGTTGCCCAACACCCAAAAGCCACAGTAAAGCCGAGGCCGATGCGCAATTTCCAATCGGGCCTTTAAATCTGACGTCAAATCCAAGGCCTCAAAAAAAGTCTGAAAGGGCTGAAAGCCTCGCTCATCATGGCTCGAAAGCCAAAACAGGGGATCACAGTCATAGGAGAAGAGATCCCAACGCTGTGCATCCACCCGAAGGGTCTTGCGCAGAAGCTTGCCCCCTTTAAAGAGCCGGGCCTGGGCAGGCAAATTGAAATAGTTTTCAAGAGAGCCTTTGAATACCGCCTGAATTTCAGCCAACAAAGCTGGATCAAAGGCCAGGGTATAGGCATTTAAACCGGGGGCCAGGCGCTGAAATTTTTCAAGCATGCCGTTTCAAACGCGGGCAGCCAGGGTTTTCTTTTCAAGTTTTTCACGGGCTTTTTCAAATTTAGGGTCAAACCAGAACAGACGGCAGCCATTGCAACCTTTGCCACAGCAGCCCTCCAAGCCCAAACGCGGGCCTTTTACGACCACCTTTTTCTGCTTGAATAGAGCCTGCAGTTCACGGTTTTCAGCCAAACGGCTTTCACGCGTCGCGACATCTGTTTTCAGGCCTTCAATTTCGAGGTATTGCGACTCAAGATCGGCAATCAAACGGGTTTTATGTTCTTCAGTCAAAACCGTCTGTTTGCGCGCTACACTCATGACCGGCAAGAGGGCTTTGATTTCTTCAGGGGTATGGGTGTGAAAAATAGAAAGCGGGATGCGAATCGCTTTGCCCTGACCCGCCGATACTTTTTCGGTGATCTTTCCGGTCACCGCATCTTCGAAGTTTTGCATGCGCACCCGAATCGGCACACGCAGGCCGGGTGAGATAAACTGAATCAACTCTCCCGCTTCAAGAAAATTCTTGATTTCAAAAATCAGGGCATCATCTTCCCAGGCTTTGACAAAGCCCGCGCTTTCCCAGTCTGAAAGCGAGTGGGTATTGTAGTAATTATGGCCCAGATTGGTCAGGCGGCCCTCATGAAAGCCCAGACTATAGCCACGGTTGGGAATCGCATAAAGCTCTTCAAGATAATCTTCTACTTTCCAGTTTTCAGGATCACGGAACCAATCATCAATCGCCAGCCGGTAGACCCGTGTCACAGAAGCCACGTAATAGGCTGATTTGTTCCGGCCTTCGACCTTGAGCGAATTAATTCCTGCCTCAAGAATTTCTGGCAGACGGGGCAAAAGACAGAGGTCCTTGGAATTGAGGATATACGCACCGCGCCCGTCCTGTTCAAGCGGAAAATACTCACCGGGTCGGTACTCTTCTTCGAGAAAAAACTCAAAAAGTTCTTTGGTTTCTTCAGTCAGGTGTAAGTCTTTGATACTGCCATCCTTGAGCCGCAAATGCACCTTATAATCCCATCGGCAGGAATGCGCACAATTGCCCTGGTTGCTGCCCCGTTCGGCCATATAGTTGGAGAGCAGGCAACGGCCTGAATAGGTCATGCACATGGCCCCATGCACAAAAATTTCCAAGCGGATATTGGGACAGCGTTCGCGAATTTCTTTGATCTCGTCAAAGCTGACTTCCCGTGCCATCACCACCAGCGCAGCCCCTTGTTTCTGCCAGAAATCGACCGTCAGCCAGGAACAGACATTGGCCTGGGTTGAGACATGCAATTCAAGTTCTGGGGCCTGTTCTTTGACATATTGAAAAACTCCGGGATCGGCGACAATCACCCCATCGGGGCCAACCTGGCGGATGGTCTCGATAAAACGCGGCAGTTTTTCAATATCCCGATTATGAGAAAAGAGGTTGAGGGTCAGATAGACTTTTTTGCCCAGCGCATGGGCATAGGCCACGCCTTCCTGCAGTTCTTCGAGGGTAATACTGGATTGGGTTCGCAGGGACATATCCGGGGTTCCCAGATAGACAGCATCGGCCCCGTAGAGCAGGGCAGTTTTCAGTTTTTCAAGTGATCCAGCAGGCATCAGCAGTTCAGGTTTGGCAGTCATCGGGCAAGGCTCTTTCAAATAGGAATTAGCTCTATTATCGCTTGCTTCGCTCAGACTTGCCATGTTTTAGCCTGAAAGTTCGCGGGTTCAGAGCTTCTTTAACATCCAACGGTCACAGCCAAAATGGCCTGTTTGTCCCAGCGGTGCAGAAAGCGGCTCAAAACCGTTTTTAAGATAAAGGGCTCGGGCCTGTTGCATGGTTTCCAGGGTTTCAAGATAACAAGAGTGAAAACCTTGCTCTCGTGCAGCGTTCAGACAACGCGCAATCAACTGCTGGCCCATTCCCAGCCCGCGCAATTCTGGTAGGAAATACATTTTACGTAACTCACAGATCTCGGGATCTCCTCCCGCCAAAGGAGCGATCCCGCCCCCGCCCAGCAAAGCCCCATCATGCTTCCGCAGAATGACAAAATAGGCACAACGGGGCTGGGTATAGCTCTCATACATGGCATCCACTTCGGGATCGTGAATGGCAAAACCTGGCCCCCCAGCCCCAAATTCGGGCATGACTTGGCGAATCAGCCGGGCCAGACCCAGATTGTGCTCAGGGGCAATCTCTCGCAATTCAATTTCTGCAAGTAGGCGGGACGCCTTCAAGGCTTTTGCATAGAACTGAAAACCAGCGAGCACTGTTTCACGCTGTTCTGGACTCAGGGTTTCAAGTGCCGCCACAACCCGTTGATTGGCAGTTTCATGTACAGCCTGCAAAACAATTTTACCTGCTTCACTAAGTAAAACGCAGTGACTGCGCTTGTCTTCGGGATCGACTTGAACTTCAACAAATTGTGCTTGTCGCAGTTTCTGAACCAGTCGGCTCACTGTGGATTTGTCAAGCAGCAGTTTTTGGCTCAGCTCCTGTTGGCTGAGTGCCCCCCAGCGTTCAAGTTCCAGCAGAGCATGACAATGGGAATGCGGAAGTTTAGTGGGAGAATCGTGGTTTTGTAAAAAACCAAGTTCCCTTACCACTTCCCGAGAAGCCTGGCGCAGCAAGGCGAGTTCTGAAGTAGACATCAAAGACTCCAAAATTGAGTGTGGCTCATTAGTTTTAACCAACAACCAATTGGTTGCTATATGCAACTAATAATAACAAAAAGTCAAAGAACTTGTCCAGCGTATAACGAAAGAGCTGAAGACGGCTAGCTTTCTGGCAGCATGCGCGAAATATACAGGCGCAACAAGTCAGGGCTGGGAGACGGGCAGAAAACCCCCGCCGGATGCAGAATCCGGTCAGCAGCCTGGGTATCAAAGCGAATACCTGTGGTTTGAAACAGATCCATGCTGCGCAGGGGCTGATAATGTTCTTCACCCAGCAAGCGGCAGAGCGCCATCAGCGCAGCCGCAGTCTGAGGGCCGGTACAACTCTGCAAAGCAGCCTGTAAGCGCAGTCGCCATTCAGCACGCGGGAGAATTTCAAGCCGAATTCCAGCGCTCAGCATCGCTTTCAACCAATCCCCCAAGCGCAGAGGTTGTGGGTTGGCAATATGAAAGGTCTGTAAATCAGGGGTTTTTTCTGCTTTTTTCGCCAATTGAAAAATCGCTCGGGCGGCATAATCCACAGGGGTCAGGTCCAAAGCCCAGGCAGCGTCCAAATCTTCAGGCAGACAGCCCAAATGCACCAGGCCACGGGTCATCAACTGAAACCAATCCTGCTCGGGAAAGGTTCCTGTGCGGGTATCTCCGGTGATCAGCCCCAAACGGTAGATCTGCAGGGGACCGGCCTGGGCTGCAGTATGCCGCAGCCAGGCTTCTGCTGCCCATTTACTTTGCGCATAGCCCCCCAAAAGATAGCGGGTCTGGCTCAAATCATCGGCCTCAAAAGCTTCTCCCTGATTGCGATCAGTGCCCACAAAAACCGAGAGAGTCGACAGATAGTGTAGGATTTTTTTGCGCCCCGTGGCCTGAAGTTTCAAGGCGGTCTGGGTTCCCCCCAGATTGGCATCCCGCAGGCGATCATAGGGTTCACTCAAATGAACCCGCGCAGCCCCATGAAAAATTTTATCTACCGCCAGCGCCAGGCGCTTCCAGGAGGGATTGGGCAAGCCCCATTGCTCAGCTTCCAATTCACCACACCAGGGGATCAGGCGTTTTTCCCAGTCTTTTTTTAGCGGGCCGGTTGTCTCCAACGCTTTCAGAATACGTTTTTTTCCCTCTTCAACAGAACTGGCCCGCACCAAACAGTGAACGGGCCCTTTGCTCTCTTCAAGCAACTGACGCAAAAGCCAGCGCCCGACAAATCCAGTAGCTCCTGTAATCAGGCTGTCTCCTTTGGCTTGTACGCTTCCATGCCGGGTCTGAGCCTGTTCCAGCGTTCGCCGCCAGGAAGCACTCAAAACCACATCTTCCTGCAAGGTTTCGACTGACATGCCTTGGCTCTGGCTTTGATTCAACCATTGCGAAAGGCCGCGCACATTCTGAGATTGAGCCAAACGCTCAGGGTCCAGATGCAGCCCCTCTAAACTACAGCGGGCCAAAAATTCTAATTTTTGCAGAGAATGGGCGTCTAAAGACTGCTCTGCGCTTAAGTCAGGATTTTGCAAAATTTCCCGCCACAAAGCCAGAATCAAAGCCTCCTGAGCAGAATTGACAGGGATTGAAAGTCCCTCAGCAACAAACTGCAAATTTTGCAAAGCCTCAAAATCTGTTTTGCCACTGGAGGTTTGCGGCCAGTCACTGAGTACCTGCCAACGCACGGGTTGCATCCAGGCCGGCAGGCGTTCCTGTGCCCAGGCCCGAACCGGTTCAAGGGCTGTATCAACGCCTGGCTGAAATTGAAGTGCGGCAGTGAGAACTGCATCTTGGCTGCCTTGCTGCTGTAGAAAAACAGTTGCCCGGCGCATTCCCGGAAACTGCAAAAGACAGATTTCAATTTCTTCAGGCTCCAATCGTTGCCCATGCCATTTCAACTGGCGATCCACTCTTCCCAGAAAAACATAGTCTGGGCCAGGCAAAAGTTTGACCCGATCGCCTGTGCGGTAACTGCGCAGACCATTCAATTCACGAAAACACTCTCGTGTCAGACGCGAGGCACTGATATACCCCAAGGCCAGTCCAGGCCCTGAGATCCAAAGCTCGCCGGTCTCGCCCTCAGCCACAGGTTCAAGCTCAGGATTCAATACCGCAAAACCAAAGCCCGGCAAAGGTCTACCCAAAAGTGGATGCTCCCATGTTTCGGCATCAATCTGGCAAAGTGAGGCGCAAATCGTGGTTTCAGTCGGCCCATAGACATTGATCAAGCGAAATTTACGCGCCCAGGTTTTGAGAAGCGGAGGAGAACTGGGCTCCCCCCCCAAAATCAAGGTTTTAAAACGGGTCGGAAATTCTGCCATCTGAAGCAAAGGCAAAAGCGAAGGCGGCAAATCCGTATGGGTAATCTGCCAGCCCTTGAGCCTTTGATACAGGCGTCCCAAATCTTTTTCAAGACCCGCTTCAAGACAGAGGGTGGCCCCTGAAAGTAAGGTCGTTCCCACATCAGACAGCGAAGCGTCAAAAAGCGGCGAAAGCAGCCACAGAAAGCGATCCCCCGCTTGCAGTTCAAAGGCTTCAATCTGAGCCTGTAAAACAGGCACCAAACCCCGATGGGGAAGCAAGACGCCCTTGGGGGTGCCTGTAGAGCCCGAGGTATAGATCAAATAGGCAGGATCGCCTTCCTGAAGAGAGACTGAATCTAACCGGGGTGTGGCATCGGCAGCCAAGGCCAGATCCAGCCAACGCCCCAGAGGAATTCCCGCAGGTGGAGCCCCCAAACCCAAAACCGTCGCCAAAGTGGAATGATTCAAGAGCCATTCCAGACGATCAGCGGGAGCCAGGGGGTCGAGGGGAACCATCACCATGCCCGCGCGCCATATCCCTATCAGCGCAATTACCCAGGCCGAAGATTTGGGCAGGCAGAGTCCAATCCGTTCTCCGGGTTCCAGTCCCGCTTCAGCCAAAAAACCTGCAATTTTGCCCGCTTCCTGCCAAAGCAGCTCGTAACTCAAAGTCTGCTCTGGGGTACACACAGCAGGCAGGGTTCCCTGGTTCTGAACCCGTTCAGCCAAGACCTCAATAAAGGATTGAAAAACTTCACTCATCGCCAATTCTCCAAAGGCACAAAATCAGGCCAGGTCGAGCCACGGCTGGCATTGTCTACCTGGGGTGCCCCGCTTCCGGCTGCTTGAGCGGCAAAAGAAACCATTCTCAGATCCAAGCTAAAACGGATCTCGTCACGCTGATTGGGTTGGGGCTGATGCAAATGGGTGCCTGAAAAAAGCAGGCGCTGTCCAGCCTGACAGGCAAACCCAAACTGCGGGCCTTCTGGCTTTTGCAAAGCCTGGGGATAGACCGTTTCAGGCGGGGCCTGAAGGCCTTGCCAACCGACTTGTTCAAGCCAATCCTGATAATCAAAAAACTCAGAATCATTGGCTACAGGCTTTTCAAAATAGTCAGGGTAAAAAACAAAACACTGATCTGCAGCGTAATTCCCCAGCGGAATCCAAAGATTGATCTGGGCTGCCGGATTGGCATACCAGGTATCCCGATGCGCACTGAAAGCAGGAGCCGCAGCCGGAATCTGATGCATCTGGGGGGCAACCGCGCGCAGGCGCGGCAAATCGACCCACAGATCTGAAGCCAGTTCCAATTCCGCTATAACTTCTGCTAAAACCCGCAAAACAGCACGATCCTGCTGAATTTTCTGGCGCAGATTATGCACGCGCCAACGCAGGTAGTCGGGGCCCAGAAAACAATGGGCCCTTTGTGGATCAGGGGCAGGAAAAAAAGCCTGCTGCAGATAGTTCTGCAAAAGTGCAACCAGCTTGAGCGAACGGGGAGAAGGATGCAAGAGGGTCAGCGCACCGGCATAATAGTCTGAAAGCTGAGAGGGGTGCAAACCTGGTGCAAGCAGTTGCATCAGTGGGTATCCTCTGGTTTGCGTGCCAGACAGATACAGCGGGGAGTCGCCAGGGAAAGGGGTTGATCGTCCAAGCCCCCCAAATAATCAAGCACCTCAAAGCCCGCCTCTTGCAAGAGATCCCCCAGTTGATAGGGCAGATAAAGCCGGGTGGCCCCTTGAATTTCAATATTTTTTTCGGGGTGGGGATACCGAAAACGCCAGGTTTGGGTCATCAGTCCCTGTTTCAGATCCAGTTCAGAATCACGCTGCACCTGCACCTCTCCTTCCCGCGACGGATGATAGGAGATCATGGTAGCGCGGAAATCTTGAAGAACATAGGGCAGATTGATAAAATCCAGCAGAAAATATCCCCCCGGACGCAGAGATGCGAAGACAGCGTCCAGCATGCGCCGGTTTTGACGATCATCTGGGGTATAACCAAAACTGGTGTGCCAATTGATCGCCGCATCGCAGGTTGGGGAAAGAATAAATTCAAAGGCATCTGCCACTTCAAATTCACAGGCAAGGCCTGCCGCTTGAGCGCGTTTGCGGGCTTCAAGGATATAGGCCTCACTCTGATCAATGCCGTAGACCTGCAAGCCAGCTTCTGCCAGGGTTAAACTGAGGTTGCCAATTCCACAGCACTGATCAAAAACCCGTTGCCCCGGCTGCAGCCGCAGATGTCGAAACATAAAGCTACGGGCAGATTCCAGATAAGACGGCTCAGAGGCCAGCATGATTTCAGCAAAATGCTGGGTATAAAACGTTTTCCACCAATTCTTCTGCGTCATTTCATCCCCTCACTTGGGCCGATCAGCTGCCGCTCCAGGGCACAGACTGAAGCCAGCAGCATCAAAGGAGGCTCCCAGGCCTGATGCGCCGAGGGGTCAGCCAGGGCCAATACCTGTAATCGCTGATGCAGGGCTGCACGATCAATAAAAGCTGGCAGGGGGTCTGGAAAAAAAACCTCAAGCAGTTCATACCAGCTTTGGGGCGTTTTTTGCAGATTTTCACTGAGCAAAGAAGGGGCTAAAAATGGCGCCTTGGAGCGCTTCAAAACCATTTCAGGCAGAAAGGGGCGGGCCACCTCACGCAGGAGTGCTTTGTCACGCCCCGGCTGAACCAATTGCTCAGGGGCCACAGTGCGCACCCGTTCAAACAGACGGGTATCCAAAAAGGGCAAACGGCTCTCAATTCCCGCCGCCATTTCAGCGCCATCCCCCACGGTAGGCAGAATATAACCCGCCAAAGCCAGTTTGCTCCATAGCCAGGTAGAACGGTGAAAGGGATGCCATTTGCGCATCTGCTCCACAGGCAAGTACTGAAGCAAGGTCTGCTGGATTTCAGGCAGTGAAACAGAGGCCCGAAAGTCAGGGCTGAGCAAACTGCGCAAACGTGCGCCTAAAGAAGCTTTGGCCTGAATAAAAGTCGGCAAAGTCCCCAGCTCAGCTTCCAGCAAAGGCAGCGCCAAGGGGGGGCCCAAGGGCAGATGCATGCCCTGCAATTCGCGAGAGCCTGTGCCCGGATACAGATCTTCGATTAAATGTGCATAGCCCCCAAAGAGTTCATCGGCCCCCTCCCCTGTGAGCATAATTTTATAGCCCAGGGCTTGAATTTTGCGGCAGAGCAGATAGCGGGCAGTGACATGGGCATTGATCGCCAGTCCCTCTGTCACAAGAGCTGTTTGGGCCAATTCAGACAGCAAGAGCTCGTGGTTCAGAGAGAGGGTTTCAAGCGGAAGGCCCAAGGCCTGGGCTGTCTCCTGGGCAAGCCCAGATTCATCGCCTTCCCAGCCCGGAAACCCGACGCAAAAAGCCGGGGTTTGCAGATCTCCGCGCAAAGCCGTGATCAGGCTGGAATCTAAGCCTGCGCTTAGATACGAACTAACTGGATAATCTGCCGCCAGACGCAGGGAAACAGCTTCCGTTAAAATTTCCCGCAGCTCCTGAATCAAGGGTTCGGCTGTTTCAAACTTCAGCTCAGAGCGCTCAGGATAATCCATTTCCCAATAGGGCGCTATTTGCAAACGCTGATCTTCCCAAAGCAGGAAATGTCCGGGAGGCAGGCTGTACACCCCCTTAAACAGCGAGCGATCGGGCAGGGGATATTGCAGGCAACTGATCTGGGCCAAATTCAGCAGATCCCATTCCAGGGAAAGGCCGCAAGCCTTGAGGGCAGCGGCTTTCGAAGCCAAAACCAAGGAGTCAGCCGCCTGGTGATAAACCAAAGGCTTGATACCAAAGCGATCACGGGCCGCAATCAATCTTTGACGGGGCTGATCCCAAAGAATCAGAGCAAATTCCCCACGCAATTGTTTGAAAAAATCCAAGCCATCACGGGCATAAAGCGCCAAAGCCACTTCACTGTCAGATAGTGTCTGAAAACGAAACCCCTGGGCAGACAGTTCCTGGCGCAGGGCTTCGACCCCGTATAATTCGCCATTGATCACCAGACTGAGCCCCTCGGGAGCATGCAGGGGCTGCTGGCCATTTTTCAGATCGCGGGTTGCCAGCCGGCTATGCGCCAGACCCAAGGTCTGATCGGAATTCAACCAAAGGCCCGCTCCATCGGGGCCACGTGAACGCAAGGGCAAAAGACCGGCTTCCAATTGGCGAAGCTTGACCCCTGCCTGTGCATAGTAAGCGAGAATGCCACACATGGCTCAGTTCCAACGCAGAAATATTTTAGCAGATTCACCGGCTTCAGCCAGGGCGATGGCTTTTTCCCACTGCTGGGCCGGAAGCACAGCTCCCCATAAATCCTGAAGCCGGCTTTGATGCGCTTCTAGCCACTGAATCGCCCAGGCAAAGGAACCATAGTACACGCCCTGCAAACGGATTCTGCGCTGAATCAAGAGCGCGGGGGAAAGCTCAAGTTGGGGCAAGTGACGGGATTTCACGATCAGTTGCCCGCCCGGTCGCAAAGACTTTAAGAGTGGGGAGAGATCGCCTGTTGCCAAGCCCGTTTCAATCATCCAGTCGCAGGCGTCGGGCTCCAAATCGGAAGCCTTTTCGACCCGCAATATTTTATCAAAACCCTGGGAGCGCAAAAGCCTCTCACTGAGTTCAGCAATGCGGCCCCGCCCCAAAATGGCGCCTGTCATCTGCACTGAAATCGGCGCATCCAAGATTGCAGCGGCGGCAGCCACGGGTTCGGCAAAAGCACCCGCTTCCCAGCTCAGGGAATCGGGCAAGGCATAAACCTGAGCCGCAGGCAAGACCAGATATTCAGCAAAGGCACCATCACAGTGAACGCCCAAGATTTGAGCCTGCAAACAATTTTCGTGTTGCCGGGCCCGGCAGGCATAACAAGAAAAACAAGGCAAAACGGGCATGGCCGTTACCCGTTGGCCTGGATTTAGGTCTTTGACCCCTTCAGAAACAGCAATCACGGTTCCCGAAAACTCATGCCCAGGAATCAAAGGTTCAGGAGTCGGCAAGAGTCCGCGCATCACCGCCAAATCTGTACGACACAAACCGGCCGTATGCACCCGAATCAAGACTTGATCTAAACCCGTGAGCTGAGGCTGGGCAGCACTTTGCAGGGAAACCGTGCCCTTTGCTTTTATCAATGCCTGCATCTCTGTCATAAAGCCCCACAACCCCAAGATTTTCTGATTATACCTGATTTTTTGAACCAGGGATTATTATATGTAAATTTTACACTAAATAGCCAGATAAAATCCAGCCCCCTTGCAAAGTTACCCGCTTCTCGCCAAACACTAACTGAGAATTTGATTTGCCAGCCTACCTGGATTCAAGGAATAATGAAAACAAACGCCCTTTTGAAAGGAAAACCTGCATGAAATTGCCAACCCTTATTTCCACCAGTCTGCTCAGCCTGGCCTTGAGCCTTCCGCTTCAGGCAGCAGAAGCCGATTGGCCCATGTTTCAGAAAGATCCTCAACACACAGGTCAAAGCAAGGTCTCCCGCAGCGTGAAGGATCCTGTCATTCGCTGGAAAATGCCTGTCGGCGTTTCAGGGTGGCTCAACTCCCCCCTGATTGCCGACCAGAAAGTATTTATTGGCAGTTCTGGCTATCTTTGGCAAATGCCCGATTTTGAAGAGGGCAATGAAAGTGAATCTTTAAAAACCGATGGGGTCTATGCCTTTGATTTGAAGAGCGGAAAAGCACTTTGGTATGCGCCAGCGGGCAATGATGTCAATGGCATTGCCTATGATCAGGATACGGTTTATGCCACTGGCGACGAAGGAGCCGTCTGGGCCCTTGAAGCTGGCTCAGGTACTCAGAAATGGAAAACGGCCTTGGGTTCGACCACCTACCAACTGCTGGTTCATCAAGGTGTGGTTTATAGCGGCAATAACCAAGGTCAATTCTTTGCCTTGGATGCCAAGAGTGGAAAAATTCTCTGGAAAACACAATTAGAAGGCGCCATTCGCGCAGGGGCAGCCTTGGCAGAAGACCGTCTGATTTTAGGAACCACGGCAGGCAAGGTCTATGCCCTGAGTTTGAAAGGGAAGATCCGCTGGCAGCAAGACATTCAGAAACTCTACCCCGAGTACAGCCAAGGCGAATACAAAACCCCTGTTGAAGTCTATGCTTCGGCCACGATTTATAAACAAAGTGCGATTATTGGCTTTGCCCGCGATACCCTCTACCCCACCCCTGCACTCCTGGCCTTCGATATCCGCACAGGCAAACAGCTCTGGCAGGGTGATGCCAATAATGACCGCAGCAATTGGGGAAATATCCGTACTTCTCCAGTACTCTATAAAGATTTGCTGATCTATGCCGAACCCTATTCCAACGAAGTCATTGCCATTCGAGCCGATACAGGCAAAGCCCTGGGCAGTACGGCCCTGGGCTTTGAAATGTTTCCCCAATGGGCCTCTCCCGCTTTGAGTGGTGAACTGGTGATTATTCCCCGCCATGACGGGGGCTTGTATTCTCTCAGTGCTGCCAAAGGCAAACCCGCCTGGTCTTTGTATATCGGTGAGCCCAACTTGGCAGGTAAAAAATTTCCCGAAGGCATTACCAGCGGGGGGGGAGCCACCTATACCCATCCCAATATTGGAGATGCGGTTTTCAGTTCTCCGGCGATCTCCAATCAAGGAGAAATCCTGATCGCTGCCGGTGGCTACCTCTATTGTATTGTTGACGCCAGCTGGTAGCCCCAATAAAAAAGCCCCTCAAACGAGGGGCTTTTTTATTGGAAAAAACTATTTCTTTTCGGTGGCGAAACTTCCAGCCACACCACCTATCAAACCAGCAACCGCTCCAACCGCAGCGCCTGTGCCTGCGCCATTCAGACTGCGACCAATGCCACCCAATACGGCAGCACCTGTAGCCGCTCCGGTAATCGCGCCAATTACGGCACCTTTCCAGGGGCTATCGGTCATTTGAGAAGCCACAGCACCTGCCACGGCACCGGTTAATCCACCAATAGCTGCCCCACCACCAGCCAAATACATAGATAAGGTCTTTTCAATGCCATGTGCAGCGCCCATATACAGCAAACCAGGAACAGCAACAGCTCCAGCCGCTGTTAAACCGCCCCGAAGCGCTCCATTGAGCGCACTTTTCTTCACTTCAACAGAATCACCCTGAATTTCAGATACTGGTTTTTCGGCCACTGGGGCTTTGGCTGCGGGAGGGGCAGATGGGGCTTGGGGGGTGATAAGCTGAGGATTGCTTTGAATAGAGGTGATGCTCATGGGGGTCTACTCCTGGATGCTTTTCTTTTGGATAATTTGATTATCTCAGATAAACGATTATTCGTGATTATCTTCAGATTAAATCAAATTGAATTTTCAGCTAACTCTTTCAGCCCAAAACTCCCTTATTCTAAACAGATCTTGTCAAGAAAGATTTTCTATGTAAGAATTTTTTACTTATAACTTTCACCCCTGAAAAAAAGAGTTGGCGCCTCCTCGCCAATTTACAAAGCAAAAAAGAGGTTTTGTGCTGAAATGAAAAAGAAATTCTATGCCCCACTCAGTGTTACCCTGGCTGGTCTTTCCCTGAGTCTGCTAATAGGTTGCCAGGCCACTACTCCGGCAAATTTACAAGCCAAACCGACCACAGCCTCAAACTCAGGCAATACGGCGAATCCAACTTCAGGTAAAAACAGCACTTTGCCTACAACAGAAACAGGCGAGCTGCCCAGCACCGAAACAGGTGAGCTGACCGACACAGAAACAGGCGAACTGCCCAGTACCGATACGGGTGAATTGCCGAGTACAGATTCAGGCAATAGCGGCAATTCCAGCTCCGGTTCAAATACAACAAATACTAACAATCCCCCTTCAAATTCAGGCACTCTCGCCGATCTGGGCTTTGCAGTGAAAGTCAACGGATTTGGCTTTGCCAATGGCGATACCGACAAATATGACCCCGCCAATCCCGCTACAGCCTATCTCACGCTCAGCAGCATGCAAAAAATGTTCGGCGACGATAAGGTCTGCACAGGAACCACCTCTGGCAGCAATTGCGTACCCACCCCTGCCGCAAAAAAATGGCAAGATCAAATCAATACAGGCATGAACGGCGGTCAATGCGAAGGCATGGCGGTTTTCTCTTTGGCTTTGTTCAAAGGCATTGAATCGATTAACCCGCTTGAAGCAGGCAAAACAAAAACCTTTGATCTCAGCTATAACAGCGCAGTAAAAGAAAAAATTGGTTATTATTTCGCCTATCAATATACCCAGGAAGTCGCCAAGGCCACCATCAAGGGGACCCCTGTCGAAATTATTGAAAAACTCAAACCCTATCTCAGCAATCAGCAGAAAGATCCAGTCACCCTGGGATTTTATGCGCCTGATGGCAAGGGGGGACATGCCACCACCCCCTATGCCATTGTGGATAAGGGAAATGGCATTCAACATATTCTGATGTATGACAATAACTGGCCAGGTCAGGAACGCTATATTGAAGTAGATACCCAAGCCAATACCTGGATTTACAATTTTGGTGCCACCAACCCCACTGAAAAAGCAGACGCCTGGAAAGGGGATGCCGAATCCAAAACGCTCGAATTCACCTTGCTCTCAGCGCGCCTTTCAAAAGCCACCTGCCCCTATTGTGATCAGCCTGAAGCCGTCGAAGAGAAATCCAAACAGATTTTCCTCAACGCAGGCAATTCCGGCAATGCCCATATCAAAATTGTGGATAAAAATGACCCCAGTAAATTTATCGGCTGGGATGAAAAAACGCAGCGCTGGGTCAATAATCTACCCGGTGCCAGCTTTAAATACGATAAATCCGTGCTGAAGTCAGGAGATAGGCCCTCAGCTCCCGTGATTCAGGTGCCCACAGGAAAAGCTTTTGAGATCAAAGTTTCAGGCAAAGACCTCAAGCAGGCAGAAAATGTCGGGGTGTCTATTTTTGGCCAGGGCAAATCCATGAAAATCGACAAAATTGACCTCGACCCCGATCAAGAAGACACGCTCACTTTGCCAGCGGATGGTGACAGTATGAAATACAAACCCGGCAATTCACCGGATAAAGAATCGCCCGTCTTCAGCTATGGTTTTGACAATCCCAATGGCAAAGACTATGAGTTTGAAGTCCAAAATCTGGATGCAGACAATGACGAAGAACTGGGCACAGATTTAGTCGGAGGCAAACTCCAAGTCAGTGATTCGGGAGGGGGCGCAGACAAATATGATGTAAAAGTCAAGCGTGTCAATGACGATGGCAGTGAAGCCGATTACTCAAAAGATGATGTTGAACTCGGCGATGGTGAAACGGATGATATTGATTTCGAAGACTGGCAAGGCGAGGGTCAGGGCATGTTGATTGGCCCTGAGGGCGCCATGGCCGAAGAACCCGACGTGGATACCGACGCATTGGATTGATCGTCTGATTGTCAAAGAGTCAAAGAGCGCTTTTACTAAGTAAAAGCGCTCTTTTTTCAGACTGCCACACAAATAACTTGATTGCCTCTATTTTTAAGCATGAAGGACCTGGGCCAAGAGTCGGTGAAAATGATGCACACCTGTTTCCTGGCTCGGTGAATAGCGCCCCCGGTGATAAAGACGCGATTGAATACCGGCCTGCACCCGCGCAATAATTTGCTGATCTTCCTGCTCAACCAAACCAGGATCTGCGCCAGCGCCCTGCCCCAAGAATTCAGGCTTCCAAAGAAAGGTCTGATAACGCACCAAGGTTTGATCAACCGCCTGGGGCAAAATAATATTCACTGAAAGTCCCCAAGGGTAAAGATTCAACATCAGGTTTGGAAACAGCCAAAAATAATAGGCTGCCACTCTTTGCCCGGCATCCGGATGAAAAGAGGGAAAATCAAAGACAGGAACCGCTGGATCAGAGGCAAAACCAATCTGGAGAACCCCCCAGGGCAAAGGCATGACCTCATAGGTATCAGCATCTAGAACCTGCGCCAAGGCAGGATGTACATAGGGAATATGAAACCCCTCCAAATAATTATCCACATAGAGCATCCAATTGGCTTTCAGCAGATAATCTCGAGAGCGCTCCTGACTGAATTGAAACTCTTTCCAGGGCACCCAGCCCAAGCGCTCCTGAATGGGCGCAATCCAATCTGCAAACTTAAGAGAAGGCTGCAGAGCGGCAAATAAAAAGCCCTGCCAGTTCTCAAAGGGCACACGGGGAAGCGAGTCGCGCTCAGTCGGAAAATTTTTCACATCCTCAAAACCTGGCATGGCACGAAATTTGCCATTCAATTCGAAGCTGCGGTTGTGATAGGGGCAGCGCAGAAAACGCCCTTGACAGGGTTGATCAAGCAAGATACTGCCACGGTGGGTACAGGTATTGGAAAGGCAATGCAGGTGCTCCTGTGTGTCGCGAGTCAAAAGCAGAGGTTCCTGTACACTGCCTGGTAAAAAGGACCAGGGAATGGCCTGCCCCACCTCTGAAAGCAGAGAAGCACTGCCAAACCATTGCCAACTGGGAGCAAGCACTCTTTCTATCAATTGTTCATGCAGGCTTTGGCTGCGATAGGCTTCAGCTGGCAAGGTTTCAGCGACAGAGATATCTGAATCGATCTCAAAGAACAACATGTTTAAACAACAACACTCTCTTCCTGCTTTTGATGGGCTTTTAAGCCCATCAGAATTTCTTCAGCACTGGCTGGCAATTTCAATTCAGGAATTTGACCCGGTTTCGCATAACTTAAAGCATTCTTGACGGCAGCCCAAACAGAGATGCCCAACATCAAGGGAGGCTCGCCCACCGCTTTGCTGCCCCGCACATTGGTGGGTTCAAAATTTTCAAGAAATTCAAGCTTAAAGACACGCGGGGTATCCTGAATATTGGGAATTTTATAGGTGGTGGGAGAATGCGATAAAAGCGCTCCCTGAGAGGAATACACCAGATTTTCAGTGGTCACCCAGCCCATTCCCTGAACGAAAGCGCCGGTCACCTGCCCATGGTCAATGCCCTGATTGATCGGGCGGCCCAAATCCATCAGAATGTCTGTACGCAAAACTTTCAATTCCCCGGTAAAGCGATCCACCTGCACCTCACTGGCAGCCACGCCATTGGTGAAATACAGAAAAGGATGCCCTTGGCCCCGATCCCGGTCATAACCGGGGATCGGCGTACGATAGAAACCATAGCCACTTAAACTGATCCGGTTGAGGAAAGCCAGATTGACAGCCTCGACGAAGGACATGCGCTGCTCAGGCTGCTGAGTATTCACAATATAACCGGCTTCAAAAGCCAGGTTTCCAGTTTCTTCCTGACCATTCAGACTGATTTCTTCAAGGGGGCCCCGCTCAGGTTGCTGCCAATGCTTTACCAGGCAAGCCTTCAGACGTTCCTGAATCTGGGCGCAGGCCAATTCAGCCGCAGCGCCATTGATATCAGAACCACTTGAGGCTGCAGTAGGCGAAGTATTGTGATTTTTATCGGTGGAGGTCGGCAGAAGGATCACCGCCTCAGGCGCAATCGCAAACGCTTCAGCCACGATCTGTTGAATTTTTGTATTGACCCCTTGTCCCATTTCTGTGGCGCCTGTAGCCACCTGTACTGTCCCGTCACGGTGAACATTGACCAAGGCATTGCCCTGGTTCAGAAAGCGGGTGGTAAACGAAATCCCAAATTTGACGGGGGTCAGTGCCAATCCCTTCAATTGGGTTTGAGAGCGCGCATTGAAAACTTCAATCTCAGCACGCCGGGTGCGGTAAGCAGAAGTTTCACTCAATTTGGCAAACAGTTCGGGCAGGGTATTGTTTTCAACTTTCTGGCCGTAGGGCGTGAGATTCTTTTCGCCTTGATAGATATTCAAAAGACGGATATCCAGCGCATCTTTGCCCAAGTAAAGCGCAATTTCTTCAAGAATATTCTCAATCATGGCCACACCTTGGGGGCCGCCAAAGCCGCGAAAAGCCGTATGTGGCGTATTGTGCGTGCGGCAAATTCTTCCCACAAGCCGAGCTTCGGGCAAGTAATAGGCATTGTCAGAATGGAGCATGGCACGTTCCAGAATCGAAGTCGAAAGATCCGCATAGGCTCCGCCATCGGCAAAGAGACGGACATCCAAAGCTAAAATCCGGCCTTCGGCATCAAACCCCACCCGATACCAATCTTTAAAGGGATGGCGTTTGCCTGTAGATTGCATATCTTCGTCTTTGCTCAGGGCCAAACGGGCAGGCCGCTTCAGCTTTTGAGCCACCAAGGCGGCATAAACCGAAAAAGTAGCGGCCTGAGACTCTTTGCCGCCAAAGCCCCCGCCCATGCGTTTGACAATACAGGTCACCTGGTTCTGTTGCAAACCCAAGGCTTCTGCTACCAAATGCTGGACTTCCGTCGGATGCTGTGAAGAGGCATGCACTTCCAATTGGCCATTTTCAAGCGGATAAACAATCGAGATATGCGACTCCAGGTAAAAATGATCCTGCCCTTTGTTTTCGAAAACCCCCTCCAAACGATGGGGGGCACGCGCCAGAGCCTGATCAGGGTCACCGCGTAAAATGGTGCGTTCAACCGCAATAAAGGCCTCTGCAGCCCGCGCTTCGTCAATCGTCAAAATCGCAGGCAAGGGCTCAATATCCAATTGGACTAATTTTTTTGCAGCCAGCAAGGTTTTCCGGTCTTCAGCAGCGACAACAGCGATGGGTTCCCCCAGAAAGCAGACCTCCTGATCGGCCAGCAAGGGCTGATCCTGGATAATCGTTCCCCAAAGATTGTGATGAAGATCTGCCGCTGTAAACACCCCTGCAACCCCAGGCAAATCAAGCGCTTTTGAAGTATCCACAGATCGAATCCGGCCATGGGCCACAGGGCTGAGCACCAGCCCCACATGCAATTCCCCCCGCTGAAGTGGACGATCGTCTAAAAAAATCGATTCGCCGCTTACATGGCCTTTGGCTGAGTCGTGGAAAATGGGTTTCTGAGACATAGACGCTTCTCCTGGGGAATTTCCCTCATTATAGCAAAGGAATTACAAGCCGAGACGGCGCTTGAAGGGCGGGCAAGAGCAGATGATTTTATCCGATACTCAGGTTAGAATAAAGACATGTTGCGCTTGTCGTACAACTGAGTTCCAGAAAATACCTGAATGGGTGAAACGGAATGGGTCAAAGCTATCGCGATCAGATTTTCAGTCAGGAAAACTGGAAAGCGCTGACTGAAAATACGGATGATATCATTATCGTGCTCGATCAGGATGCCCGAATACGCTATATCAACCGCAGTTCAACCCACCTCCCCACTGCCCATTATATGGGGCGCTCAGCCTTTGAAAACCTTGAAGCCAATCAGATTGAACTGATGCAGGAAACCCTGAAAAAAATTCAAACCACAGGCACTCCCCAGGCCTATGAAATGGAAGTCGATCTTTCAAACTATGGCGCCGACCTGCCTGTCTGCTGGTATCGCACCAAATTGATCCCTTTTCAGGTCGAAGCACATTATGCAGGCGCGATCATGATCGTCACTGATATCACCCAAAGCAAGAAAATTGAAGCGGATCTGCGCCGAGCCAAAGAAGAAGCGGAAGCAGCCAACCGCGCAAAAAGCAGTTTTCTTGCCAATATGAGCCATGAAATCCGCACCCCCCTCAATGCAATCTTAGGTTTTACACAATTGGCCCAATTGGCCGAACCCCCTGCCCGCGTATCAGGCTATCTCGACAAGGTGATTTTTTCTTCCAAGCAGTTATTGGCCCTGGTCAATGATATTCTCGATCTCTCCCGAATCGAGGCCGGCAAAATGCAATTGGAAGTCCAGAGCTTTGAATTGCCATCCTTTCTCAAAAATCTTGAAGATCAGTATCTTCAAAGTATCCTAACCAAAGGGTTAAACTTTGAACTCAGCCTGGATCCTGAAATTCCAAAGACCCTCTATGCAGATGCACTGAGACTCAATCAGATTTTAAATAATTTACTTTCAAATGCCATCAAGTTTACAGACAAAGGAACGATTGGCTTAAAAATAAGCAAAATTTCACAAACAAACAGCTCAATTTGTATTCAGTTCAGTGTTTCCGACACAGGCATTGGCATTGTCCCTGAAAATTTCGAATCAATTTTTCACAGTTTCAGCCAGGTCGATGACAGCTCAACGCGCAAGTATGGAGGATCTGGTTTGGGTTTGGCCATTTGCCGCTTTTTGGTGCACCGCATGGGGGGAGAAATTGAAGTGAGCAGCACACCTGGCGCAGGAAGTGTTTTCAGTTTTACGCTGAATTTCAATTTACCGCCAAGCGCTCAAAGTTTAAAGACACAATCAGAACCCCTGCCAGATCACTTGTATTTTGCAAACTGTTTAAAAGGCCGAACCGTTCTGATCGTTGAAAACAGGGCCGAAAACCAGGAAATACTGCAAGAAATGCTTGGTTTGGCAGGCATGCAGGTTGAGGTTGTAAAGCAGGGAACAGAAGCACTCGAACGTCTCAAGCAAGAAAACCCGGCGATCGAGATTATTTTAATGGATATCCACCTTTTGGACAAAGAAGATTTCGAAACTTGCGCTAAAATCCGCTCCCGTTCAGAATGGTCAAATATTCCCTTGATTGCTGTCACTGCCCATAATTTAAAAGGGGACCGAGAGAAATGCCTCCAGGCTGGCATGGATGAGCATATTCCCAAACCAATCGAACTCTACAGTTTGCTCTCCAGTCTTTCAGCTCAGCTCTGTCGCGCTCAGGATCTCATGCTGCAATGTCCCGCAAAACAAGAGCTCTCCCCCGACTCAGAAATGCCGCCAGAGGAGTCGGCCTTGCTCACACTGCCAAAGCTCTTGACTCATCTCAAACGGCTCTTGGAAGAGAACAGTTTGGATGCACTGCTGGTCTTGCCCCGCATTCAAGGCCTGCTCGAAAACGCGCAGGTTCAGGAAGTATTGAACCGACTTGAGCAGGAAATACGCTTTCTGGATTACCGTGGCGCCTTGAAAAGCCTCAATCTTCTCGAAGAAAGACTTCAGGACCGACTATAATCCTTTTCAAGGCTTATGTTATGCTGAAACAAGCTGATACAGGAGGAATGCTCCATGAAATGGCGTTTCTGGCTGACTGTCTTGCTCTGGACGGCGATCTTGATTCTTGCAATTCGATACGCGCACCTGATATTAATGGGTTTCGCGGGCTTGTTTTTGCTCGGCGCCTTGGGGCTTACCGCAGCTTATTTCTACCTGCGCCACCTCTGGAAAAAAACTGAAAAACAGCTCAAGCAAATGGCGCAAGAAACAGAAAACGCATTTGCCACCCCTCAAGAAGCCCCTGTGACAGAAACGCTTTTCAGTGAAGGCCCTGTGATTCATATCCAGGCTGAAACCGTTCACAAAAGCCCATAATCCCTTGCAAAGAAAGGTATTCCGATGCCCCATAACGCCTATATTCTCAATGCCGTACGCAGCCCGCGTGGAAAAGGAAAAAAAGATCAGGGAGCGCTTTCAGGTTTGCACCCCCAGGAACTCTTGGCCCAAACTCTGAAGCATCTCGCCAGCAGCAGCCAACTCAATCCCAAACACGTCGACGATCTGATTGTGGGCTGCGTTTCGCAAGTGGGCGAACAAGGCGCCAATCTGGCGCGCAATGCCCTGCTCTCGGCGGATTGGCCCCAAGAGATTTCAGCGGTCACCCTCAATCGTTTTTGTGGCTCAGGTTTGCAAGCTGTGAATTTTGCCGCCATGGGCATTATGTCGGGTATGCAGGAGGTTGTAATTGGAGGCGGTGTCGAAAGTATGTCTCGGGTGCCGCTGGGGGCTGATGGAGGTGGTATTGATGGCAACCATTTGCGTCTGCGCCTGAAAACACCGCAAGTGCCTCAGGGCATCAGTGCTGATTTAATCGCCAAACTCTATGGTTTCAACCGTCAAGACTTGGATCAGTTTGCACTGGAATCCCAGCAGAAAGCAACCAAAGCCCTTGAATCCGGAGTCTTTGAGCGCAGCCTGTTTGCGGTTCAAGATCCTGAAACAGGAGCGATTTTGCTTGAGCGAGATGAATATCCCCGCCCCGATACCCAGCTGGAAGGTCTGGCCAGCTTAAAACCCGCCTTTGAAAAAATGGGAGCAATGGCTGTCGGCCCCCAAGGCGAAACCCTGGATCATATTGCCCTGCTGAAATACCCACAGGCGGGAACCATTCCACACGTGCATACCGCCGGTAATTCAAGCGGAATTGTCGATGGAGCAGCTGCTGTTTTATTGGTATCAGACCGCTATCTTCAACAAAATGGATGCAAACCCCGTGCCAAAATCCGGGCCATGGCCACCCACGGCAGTGAACCGCTGATTATGCTCACCGGCCCGGCTGAGGTCTCTCAAAAAGCACTCAAGCAGGCAGGCATGTCGGTCGCAGATATTGATCTCTGGGAAATCAACGAGGCATTCGCAGTGGTGCCCTTACAAACCATGCAAGCTTTGAATCTTAGCCCCGAAAAAGTGAATATTTGGGGCGGCGCCATTGCCCTGGGGCACCCCTTGGGGGCCACAGGCGCCATCCTTCTGGGCACAGTTTTAGACGCCCTTGAAGCCAAGGGGCTGGGCACTGCATTGATTACCCTCTGCATCGGGGGCGGGCAATCAATTGCCACGATCATTGAGCGGATCTAAATTAAAAATCAAATTTAAATTTATTGATGGCTAAAATTCAAATTAAGTTTAGGTAATCTACCGCAAGCTCCCGCCTCGATCAGGGCATAAGTATTTCAGAGAGAGTCTTTTTGTAGAGAGAGTGAAACAAATATGAAACGTATTCAAGGCATCCAGCGTATCCTGACCGGTTTGATCGCCAGCAGTCTTTTAACTGCCTGCGGCGGTTACAGCAATCCAATTACCAGTGCTCAGTATGTTCCCGTACAGCAGGCACCGGCTCCAACCGTCACCCGTTCAGCCGTGCTTCCCAGAGTCATTCTCGACAATAAACAACCCACCCTGCCTGAAGGCAAAAGTGCAACCGATATCCGTTTCGATATGGCTTTTGAAGCCCCCAAAGATACCACCATTCCACTTGCGACTCCCTCTGCCTCTCCTTCTCCTGCGGCCACTGGTACTGCCGCTGCAACGGCTGCTCCCAAACCCACCAAGCCCGCCGCCAATGAAATGGGCGTGCCGATTGGCACCACCAAAAAATTCAGTGTTGAAATTACCTTGGATGACGGTCAGCTCCTGAGCAATTTCACCAATCTCAATTGGACCTCTACCAATCGCGACGTGGGCACGATCTCAAGCGCAGGCATTTTCACCCCCGTCCGTGAAGGAACCACCCAAGTCATCGCTTCGATTGGGGGCGTCGCCGCCACCATGGTCGTCAAAGTTACCCCTGGCAATTTCATCTGGCAACAGATGGCCTCTCCCACCCAAGCCAATCTCTATGGGGTCAAACTGGTCAATGATGCCGAAGCCTGGGCCGTAGGCGCAGGTGGCACCGTGCTGCATTTTCTGCAGGGCACCTGGTATAACCTGACCCAACAGCTGACCCCCATGACCAATGGTGCCAATATCTACAGCATCGATATGATCAGCAATTATGAAGGCTGGGCCGTCGGTGACAATCTGATTCTGCACTATATCAGCGGCCGTTGGGAACGTGTTCCTGTTCCCGTCAATGGCACCTTTAAATCGATTGATATGCTCGCCCCTGGTATCGGCTGGATTGCCGGTGAAAGTGGTGGCAGTGCCGTGGTCCTGCGTCTGGCGGGCCCCATGGGCTGGCAGCCCGTGGCCTCTGGCATTGAAAAACCCCTGAATACCATCAGTGTAGTTGGCCCCAACAATGTTTGGGTCGGCGGAGATTCTGGCAATCTTGAGCGCCCCACCATCTACCGTTTCAATGGCACCACCTGGGTCAAGGATCGTTTTACCAATAATTTGATTGACTGGAAACGCCCCACCGGCCGTTACAGCATTCGCGGCATCAAAATGGCCAATTCTTCTGTGGGCTGGGCCGTGGGTGAATATGATCCCGTCCTGAGCAGCTTAACCGGCAAACGGGGCGCGATCTTCAAATACGACGCCATCAACGATATCTGGGCTGAAGTTCCCATGGCTGATGGCATTGACAAGCGTTTTGAGCAGGTCACCTTCAATGCCGTGGGCATGCTGAGCCCTACTGATGGTTGGGTTTTGGGCGCCACCATTACGGCAGCGCTCGACCTCTCCGCCAATAACCAGATCAATGGCAACCTGATGAGAACCGATGGTTCTACTCTGGCTCCCAGCCATGATTACAATGTCAAAGCCCTGCCCCAGGCCTTCAATGGTATTGACGTGGTTCAGAATGGCAATGGCATCATCGTGGGTGACAATGGTCTGATTATGCACCACCAATACGACCTGAACTACCGCAATAACCAAGGTAATTTCGGCAATTTCAGTGGCGACTTTGGCTACGGCTATGCCCAGCCCCAAACCGGTGGCAGCCTCTATCCACAGACCAATATGCCCTATCCCCAGACTGGAACCACCTACTAAATCCAGCGATTGAAAAGCCCGCTGAAGAATTGCTTCAGCGGGCTTTTACTTTTTTGCTGATTTTTGGGCTGCTTTGTTCAGGTTTTCAGCCCGTCTGAAACGCACAATGCGCTTGACCAACTCCAAAGGCAGGGGCTGCCCCAAAGGAAACTGAACCGATCCTTTGGCGTGTTGATAGGCCTGAAGCTCACTTTCAAAGGCCGCAATGCCTGCCGCCCCTGGATAAAAGCCGATATGGGCCTTGAAAGCCGCAAAATGCACCAAATTGCCATAGCCTGCTCCTTGTCTGGTTCTCAATTTTAGCCTTAAACGGCTTCTAAAAAAAGTCGGCACTGTGCATCCAGAATCACTTGAAAACGCTGCTTCTGAAGACCCTGTTCTCGGATACGGGCCTCAAGATTGTGTAGCGGCCAGCAGACTTCTAAATCCAACGTGTCATGATCCAGAAACAATCCTGGGCTTTCATTCATCATCTGACCGATGGTAAGCGAAAGCAAATACTCATAAAAAGCATCCCAGTCAGGCCGATCTTGAAAACGCTCGCGTTCAGAAAGCTGGCGCGCTAAAATTTGCTGGCACTTTACTTTCAACTCAAGTAAGCGCGCTCCCTTTTGAGCGGGTCTTTTCTGAACTTCTCCCTCATGTGCTGAATAGACGGCCATCTGATAGGTTTCAACACGCAAAGCTCCCTTTTCATACTGGGCAGTCAAACGAAGTTCATCCAATTCTGATATTTTGGTTTGAAATTGGGCCAGCAGCCAATGAGAGACCGCACGGGGATTGTTAAAATCAAGGCTGGAAACAGGGGTCTGAAAAAGAAGGCTTGAATGATAAAAAGAAAAAACGACCCCAGCGGGAAGCAAAACAAAGAAAAGCAGAAAAATCAAGCGCGGACCTAAAACCCGCCAATCCAAACGTTTCACACCCCAGCGGCTTTGCGCAGACGGTTGGCAATCGCATAGCCCAGACCCAGCGTTTGCTGGGGGCATTCCACCAGCAGATAATCAGCCAAGCCCGCATCCAAAGCCCGCAGGGTGGCAAACAGCGAGCGGGCTGCCTCTGCCCAATCGCCGGTTTCACTGAGGGTCTGCACTTCACAGCCCAATTGCGCAGAAAGGGCTTGGGCAGAGCCGCTGAGCAATAAAAGCGCAGGGTTGCCGGTTTGAGGCTGGGGCAAAGGCTGATGGGGGGCCCAGCCAGACGGCAGCAGAAAAAGCGGTTTGCGCGGCGCATAGTGATTTTTCAGCATGCCAGGGGCCAGCACTTCTGCCGGATGAGGTGGATTGAGCTGCAGCGCGCGCCCCACAACAGCCTCCAGTTCAGCAGCCGAAACGCCCCCCGGTCGCAGCAAGAGGGGTTCATGGGCTTCATTCCAGCCCAAAACCGTCGATTCCAGCCCCACGGCACAGGGACCGCCCTCAAGAATCAGGGGAATCCGTCCCGACAGTTCAGCCGCCACATCCTGGGCCGAAGTCGGGCTGATGCGGCCAAAACGGTTGGCACTGGGGGCTGCCAAAGGGGCCTTTGCAGCCTGGATCAGGGCCTGGGCCACCGGGTGGGCAGGCACCCGCAAGGCAATCGTTTCAAGCCCCGAAGTGGCCAAATCCGAGACCTTGGGCTGTTTGGGCACAACCAGGGTCAAAGGGCCGGGCCAGAAGGCCTGCATCAGTTGCTCGACTTCGCGGCGCCAAAGCGGACTCATGGCTGAAAAATTTACCAACTGAGCCAAAAATTCAGAATCTTTGGCCATTTCAGGGCTGAGATGCACAATCAAAGGGTCAAAACGCGGGCGTTCCTTGCAGGCAAAGATGCGCATCAGGCCGGCTTCACTCCAGAGCGAACCCGCCAGACCATAGACCGTTTCGGTGGGCATGGCCACCACTTCTCCCTGCTGGAGCAAGTGGGCTGCCCGTGCCAAAACCTCTGGCTCAGGCAAAAGCAGCTCAGTCTGCATGGGGGTTTCCTTGCAAAAGGTCCAAAGCCAAGGCCTCCGCCACGCGAATGCCATCGACCGCCGCTGAAAGAATCCCTCCAGCGTAGCCCGCCCCTTCCCCCGTGGGGTAAAGCCCTTTGACATTCAGGCTTTGCAGACTTTCTTGCTCACGTTTGATCCGAATCGGAGAAGAGGTGCGGGTTTCAACCCCTGTCAGCACGGCATCGGGTTTATCAAAGCCCTCGATTTGCTGCGCAAAAACAGGCAGGGCCTCGCGAATGGCCTCAATCGCGAAATCAGGCAAGGCTTTGCTCAAATCGGTCAAATGCACGCCTGGGGTATAGGAGGGAATCACCTGCCCAAACTCAGTAGAGGGCTGGTTTGCCAGAAAATCCCCCACCAATTGCCCCGGTGCCTGGTAATTGCTGCCGCCCAGTTCATAGGCCAGCGATTCCAATCTGCGCTGCAATTCAATTCCCGCCAAGGGGTGGCCCGGATAATCGGTTTCGGGGTTGATGCCCACCACAATCCCGCTGTTGGCATTGCGTTCCTTGCGTGAATACTGGCTCATGCCATTGGTGACCACCCTGCCGGGCTCAGAGGTGGCGGCCACCACCGTGCCCCCTGGGCACATGCAGAAACTGTAAACCGAACGCCCATTGCTGGCATGGTGTACCAGTTTATAATCAGCGGCTCCCAAGAGGGGATGCCCAGCCAGGGGGCCATAGCGGCTGCGATCGATGATCGATTGCGGATGTTCTATCCGAAAACCAATCGAGAAGGGCTTGGGTTCAATATAGACCCCCCGCTTGAAGAGCATTTCAAAGGTATCCCGGGCACTGTGCCCCACGGCCAGAATCAGGTGCCGCACAGGAATCTGCTCGCCATTGGCCAGCACCAGCCCCTCCAGCTGACCGTTTTCAATCAGCAGATCATCTACCCGGCTTTCGAAGCGAATTTCACCGCCCAAGGCGAGAATTTCAGCCCGGATTTTTTCGACCATGCTCACCAGCCGGAAGGTGCCAATATGGGGCTTGGAGACATAGAGAATTTCTTCAGGTGCTCCCGCTTTGACAAACTCTTCAAGCACCTTGCGCCCATAGTGTTTGGGGTCTTGAATCCGGCTGTAGAGCTTGCCATCGGAAAAAGTACCGGCTCCGCCCTCACCAAACTGCACGTTCGACTCAGGGTGCAGTTTGCTTTTGCGCCAAAGCCCAAAGGTGTCTTTGGTACGCTCACGCACGGTTTTGCCCCGTTCCAGAATCAGGGGGCGAAAGCCCATCTGGGCCAAGACCAAACCCGCCAGCAGGCCCGCAGGCCCAAACCCCACCACCACCGGGCGTTCGCTCAGGTTTTCAGGGGCTTTGGCAACAAAACGGTAACGGGTATCTGGGGTCGGGCCTATCCGGCGGTCTTTTTTAAAGCGTTTGAGCAGTTTTTGCTCCTGACGCACCCCCAGATCCAGGGTATAAATAAATTTGATCGCTTCGGGCTTGCGGGCATCGACCCCGCGCCGGAAAATTTTGATTTCGAGCAAATCTGAATCCTGAATCTCCAGGCGTTGGAGCAGGGCTTCACGCAATTCTGCCTCGCTGTGTTCCAGTGGCAGTTTAAATTCTGTCAGACGTATCATCGGTTTAACCTTCAAACAGGCTGAGCTGCACCACATCGGGCTCAGGTGCATCGGCCCGCGCTTTTTTCATCAGCCCGGACTGAATCCGGCTGCGTTTTTCAATATCCTGGAGCAGGCCCTTGGCGCGCTCCAGCACAGGGGCTGGCAGACCCGCCAGACGGGCGACTTCAATCCCATAGCTGCGATCGGCCCCCCCAGGAACCACCTTGTGCAGAAAAACAATCCCATCGGCGTTTTCCTGAACCGAAACCTGAAAGTTTTTCACCCCGGGCACATTCTCTGCCAGGCGGTTGAGTTCATGGTAGTGGGTCGCAAAGACGGTACGTGAACGCAACTCACGGGCAATATATTCACTGACCGCCCAGGCAATACTCACCCCATCAAAGGTACTTGTGCCCCGCCCAATCTCATCGAGCAAGACCAGGCTGCGTGGCGTGGCATGGTGCAGAATATTCGAGGTTTCAACCATTTCCACCATAAAGGTACTCTGGCCGGTTGCGATATCGTCCACAGCGCCCACACGGGTAAAAATCCGGTCGCAGATCCCAATTTCAGCCTGGGCAGCCGGCACAAAAGAGCCCATCTGCGCCATCAGTACAATCAGCCCCGTCTGGCGCATAAAACTCGATTTGCCCGACATATTCGGGCCCGTTAAAATAATCAGGCGTTGATCCTGAATATCCAGATAGGCGTCATTGGGCACAAACTGCCCAGCGGGCAGGGTCTTTTCAATCACGGGGTGACGCCCCCCCTGAATCAAGAGCAGGGCTTCAGGGCGCAGACGTGGGCGGGTATAGTGCTCTTGCACGGCCACTTCGGCCAAAGCAGCCAGTACATCCAGACTGGCCGTCGCCGAAGCAAGGATTTGCAGCATGCTCAGATGCTCAGCCACCTCAGTACGCAGGGCGAGATAAAGTTCATATTCCAGGTGTTTGACCTGCTCATCGGCATTCAGAATCGCCGCTTCTTTTTCTTTCAGGGCAGGGGTGATAAAGCGCTCGGCATTGGTCAGGGTCTGTTTGCGCAGATAATCGTCGGGCACGGCATCCTTATTGGAATGGGTGATTTCAATAAAATAGCCAAAGGTTTTGCTATAGCCCACCTTGAGTGATTTGATGCCAGTGCGTTCACGTTCCTGCTGCTCCAGCTCATTGATCCAGCTTTTGCCGCCCCGCATCAGCTGGCGCAGTTCATCCAGTTCAGGCTGAATGCCATCGCGAAAAATGCCGCCTTCCTGAATCTTGACCGAGGGAGCTTCCTGCAGACAGGCCAAAACCTTTTCAGCCATTTCGAGCACTTCCACAGGCACCTGGCGCAGGGGTTGAAACAACGAAGAATGCAGGCTCTCCAGGCATTGCGAAAGCCGGGGCAGACGCAGCAGGCCTTCCGCCAGCGAGCGCAACTCACGGGGATTCGCCGCTTGGGTCGCCACCCGTGCTGATAGGCGCTCCAAATCGCGAATGCCATCCAATTGTTCGCGCAGGTCAAAGCGCAGATTGCCCGCTTCAGTCAGTTCCTGCACGGCATCGAGACGGGCCTCAATCGCAGGAATATCCAAGAGGGGATGGTTGAGCCAATCGCGCAAGAGACGCCCTCCCATCGCTGTTCGGGTTTGATCCAACACCCAGAGCAGAGAGCCTTCAAAGCTGTTTTCGCGGTAGGTTTGGGTCAGTTCAAGATTGCGGCGGGTACTGCGATCGAGCACCAAAAACTGACTGAGCAGATAGCTGACAGGGGGCTGAAGCTGTTTCAGGGCACTCATTTGGGTCTGGCTGAGATAATGCAGCACCGCACCGGCAGCAGCCACCGCCTGGGGCATGTCCTGACAGCCATAGCTCTCCAGGGACTGAATGCCAAAATGATGTTTGATCCGATCTTCAGCGGTACGGGGGTCAAAGATCAGACGGGATTCCCAGGTCACGCCCTGGGGGTCGGGAATCATACCAGCCCACTCACTGTCTTCAATTCGGGCTTCTCCCCAGGGCTGATCACTGGGCAGCAGGGTTTCGGCCAACTCCAGACCCGCCAACTCACGGGTCAGCAAATCGGCTGCATTTTCACCTGAAATCTGGGTCAGGCGAAATTCACCCGTCGAAATATCGGTATAGGCCAAGCCATAGCTGCCCTTGTGACGGCAAACAGCCCCCAGATAATTATTGCGCTTCTCCTGCAGCATGGCCCCTTCGAGCAGGGTTCCTGGCGTAATCACACGAATCACTTCGCGTTTGACCAGTTTGCCAGGGCGGGGGGCTTCCATCTGCTCACAGATCGCTACCTTATAGCCCTTGCCAATCAAACGGGGCAGATAGGCTTCCAGGGCATGAAAAGGAATGCCCGCCATATCGATTTTCTTGCCCTGCCCGCCTTCACGGGCAGTCAGGGTAATTTCCAATTCACGGGCTGCGATTTGCGCATCTTCAAAAAAGGTTTCGTAAAAATCTCCCATGCGATAGAGCAAAAGCGTATGTGGATACTGACGTTTGACCTCCAGAAACTGCTGCATCATGGGGGTATAATCCTGGGGATCCAGTTCAGAATAGTTGAGCTTTTGCGTCATGGTTTGGGACTAACCTTTTTCAAATTCACTTTTTCGTTCCAGAATAGCGCGTTGAGCGGCATGGACCTTTTCTGGGCTGAGCGCTTGCTGGGGAATTTTAAGCGCCTTGCCCTGCCGGGCCACCATCTCACCATCCACCAGGGTCCAGGCCACTTGGGCCGGTTGAGTGGCATAGACCAACGCTGAGGCCACCTGTTCCAGGGTTGGTAGTTCACCCACTGAAACCGGCATCAGATTCGCTGCCTGCCAAAGATCCACGGCAAAGAGATCGGCTTTTTTACCGGTTTCAAGTGAACCAATCTGGTCAAACCAGTTCAAAGCCTTGGCTCCGTGGATGGTCGCCATATCCAGAACCAGCGAAGCCGGCATACTGCGCGGGCCATTGGCAGGTTTGTGAATCAAAGCTCCCAGGCGCATTTCCTGAAACATGTTTAAACCATTATTGCAGGGCGCGCCATCTGCCGCCAAGCCGATATTGATTCCTTCTGCCAGCATTTGGGGCACCTTGGCCAAACCTGAAGCCAGCTTTAAATTCGAACTGGGACAATGGGCAATATGTGTCCCTGTTTCACGAATCAGAGCGGTTTCAGTCTCTGAAAGCCAAATACAGTGAGCCAGAACCAGGCGTTCCGACATCAGGCCGATATGGTGAAGATAGGCGGCATTGTCCATGCCCACCAAATCGCGTACCAACTCGACTTCTTTGCGGTTTTCGCTGGAATGGGTATGAATCAGGGCCCCTTGGGCTTCTGCCATCTGTGCCACTTGCCTGAGCAGAGGCTCGGTACACGAAACCACAAAACGCGGGGCATAGGAAATGCGAATTCGGTCATTGCAGGCCCCATTCCATTCCTGATAGAGACTTTGGGCCTCTGCCAAAGCGCTTTCTGTACTTTCGCAGAGATAGGGCGGACAGGTTTGGGGATGATCCATCAGACACTTGCCCAAACTGGCACGCAGCCCAGCATCGGCCACAGCCTGGCAAATGGCTTCCGTATGCCGCAGGGTGCCCATATCCAAAATACAGGTCGTTCCCGAAGCCAGCAGTTCTTGAATTCCCAATTGGGCACTGAGGGTCAGGGTGTCAGGGCTATGGGCTGCTTCAAAGGGCCAGATCCGGTCAGAGAGCCAGTCCAAAAGTTCAAGATCATCGGCCATATTGCGAAAAAGCGTCTGGCAGAGATGAATATGGGGTTGAATAAAGCCTGGTAAAATGGCAAGACCTGTCGCATCCAGCACCTCAACCCCTGCAGGGGGAGACTGATCAGAGCTGATGATCTGACCAATCCGATCGTCGAGGATCTGTAAATGACCGTGC
The DNA here is from genome assembly GCA_002783405.1 of bacterium (Candidatus Blackallbacteria) CG13_big_fil_rev_8_21_14_2_50_49_14. Classification (NCBI taxonomy): domain Bacteria; phylum Candidatus Blackallbacteria; species bacterium (Candidatus Blackallbacteria) CG13_big_fil_rev_8_21_14_2_50_49_14. Next base: position 80,748 of record PFGG01000065.1, read on the forward strand.
AGAATTTCACGGTTTTGATTCTGGGTCACAATCAGGGCATTGCAGATCCAGGTTTCACGTTTTTTGCTCATGGATTTCCTTTATAAAAGAGTGATCACCAAATCTTATATTAACATTCAACTGGGCTTAACCAAAGCATAAGATTTAAAACGTCACTTTTATGATTAAATAATCGATAAGAAGATTAAGGTAACTTGAAAACAAAGAAAAGGATTGCTAAATGGCTATAAGCGCAACCTCGCTCTATAACCCCTATAATATGAGCTTTCCCGGCACTGTCCTGGCAGGTGGCGTCTCCACGGCTTCTTCGCCCCAGCTCCAGCCCAATATGGTCATGGATGGCGTTGAAATTGGGATTAAATCTCTGTTGGTAGGCCGCATGGCTTCAAAAACCGCAATCCAACAATTGGAATTCCGTACGATTCAAAACAATGAAGCGACCACAGCTGGCGTCATGGGCAGTACCATGATGCGTACCGCAGGCAAAGGCGCTCTGGTGGGCGGGATTGTATCCACTGCCCGCAATGTTTTTCATCTGGCCCAGGGTGAAATCAACGTGGCCCGCGCAGGCGGCAATGTTTCAGCTGATATTCTCGGCGGTGCCGTGGGTGGCCTGGCGGCAGGTGCCGGTGCCGGTCTGGCTGTGGGCATGATGGCCAAATCCTCTGGTTTTACCATGGGCACGATGGGCTTGATTGCAGGCACGATTGGCTTTGCCCTCGCTGATACCCTTTACCACTATACCGGCCTGCGTGAAAAAGTATCCGACAAAGTCACCAGCGTAATCGAACGCTATTTCGATACCCAATCTCAGGGCGGTGGCGTTTAAGCCTCTCAGTCACTGATAGCAAGCCTGTCTCCAAAAGGGGACAGGCTTTAATACTTTTAAGCCCCAAAATCCTGCTCCAGCAAATCAAGCAAAAGCTCTTCATCGCAGGGTTCCACAGCAAACCCTGGAGGTTCCACCTGCTCACCCAAAGCGGGAAACTCGCGCACAAACCGATTTTCAAACCTTTGCATAATCGCAGCCACCGTTTCAGGCAAAACCTGCCGCCCGTCTGGAGCAAAGGCCGCCTGGCGATCGTGCATCACCAGTTCATAGGCCGGAAAATAATCCACCTGGGCAAATTCACGACAGAGGTTTTCAATCGCCACACGCAAAAGCGCCTTGGAATAGCCCGTGGCTTCCAGTACATGTTTGGGCTCGGCCGTCACAGCCAGGGGCACAGGAGAAAGCGTGAGAATCCAGCGCAGCTTGGGGTTGATTTCAGCTAAAAAGGCAACGGAAGCACTTAAACAGGCTTCTATTTCTGCCAGGCTCAGATTGTGAAAGACATAGCGCTCTGAATCAAAGACGCCCCACTGCTTGCCCGGACATTGCGGGTAAACGGCCCCATCTAAACACGAGCGCCAGCACTCGGTCAAACCCAAAGTGAGAATCAAGAGATCAGCCTGGGCAAAGGCTTCGCGTACAGCTGCCAAATGGTGCTCGCGATCCAAACGCATCGCTTCTGGTGAAACAAAGCCCCCCGGTTGAATCCGGGGCCGAAAGGGGTCCACCCACCCCTGACCTGCGGCCCAGCAATCGTCCTGGGGAGAAAACTGCCCCCAGGCCCTTTGTACCAATTGCCAGAACTGAAGTGGGCCATAAACAGGCCCATAGCGGGCTGAATAAACCCCATACTGAAATTTTTGAGCCTGCTCAGGGCGCAACCAGGGCGGGCCTGTTTCAGTCACCAGATAGGCAAAACCTTTTTGCTGTAAATAAGCGGCGATGGAATGGGCAAAACAGCTCCCAGCAGAAACAATCCGGGTTTGAGCGGTAATAAAAGGCGTAAAAACAGGCCCCGCACCAGGCCAGTCAGGCATTGCCTGGGCATCAGCACGGGGCCAGATTTGAGCGGGTAAGGCCTGGTCGTAGGGAAACGCTTCAGCAGCCACCCGTTCAGCCTATTTCAGAAAAAACAGAAACGTAGTCACAATAAACAAAGGCACCAAGACCATACCTGACCAAACCATATAGCCCCCAAAAGAAGGCATTTTGATGCGGGCATGTTCAGCAATCGCCTTGACCATGAAATTGGGGCCATTGCCAATATACGAGAGCGCCCCCATCATGACGGCACCACAGGAGATGGCAGCCAGCAAATGAGGTTGCTGCATCGCCAAATGAGCCAGATTCTCTGAAGAAAGACCTGTTTTTGAAGCCGCCAGAGTCACAAACGTGACATAGGTCGGGGCATTGTCCAAAAATCCGCTTAAACCGCCACTCACCCAATAATACTGCCAAGGCAGGTTGATTGCCATTGAGCCGCCTTTGGCTTCCAAGAGGGTCAGGGCCGGAATCATGGCCCCGAAAATCCCCACAAAGAGGCAGGCCACTTCGAGGATCGGCACAAAGGAGAAACTGTTGGTTTCGTGAATATGTTTGGGGGTCATTTTATACGAAATCAGGGCAATCAAGCCCATGGCCACAATTTGGAAACCCTTTGAACCCAAATCGCCCATTTCATGACCCGCCATCTGGCTCAGCAAAGGAAATACCAAATAACCAGACGCCAAAATCACAGCCACAACTCCCATCAGGAGCCCCAGATTGAATTTCCCTTCAATATACAGCTTTTTCCCCTGAACCAATTCTGTGGCCTGTTGCTTAACGGCTTCGCGGGCTTCTTCGGTTTCACGGGCATGCATGCGGCTGTCGAGAAAATAGAAAATGGTCAAGAGCGCACCAATCACAAAAGCCCACTCCTTGACCAAACCCAGCGTCCAGGCAAAGGGTACGCCGCGCAGAAAGCCCAGATAGAGAGGAGGGTCTCCCAAAGGGGTTAGCAAACCGCCACAATTGGCGACAATAAAAATAAAGAAAATAAAAATATGCGTTTTGTGCTCACGGTGCTGGTTGGCGCGAATCAAAGGACGAATTAACAACATGCTGGCCCCTGTGGTTCCCGTTAAATTCGCCAACACCGCGCCTATTGCCATAAAGGCTGTATTGACCTTGGGCGAACCCGCAAAAGCACCCGAAATATGAATGCCGCCACTGACAATAAACAAAGAAGCCAGCAGGGCAATAAAAGCGACATATTCAACATAGGTATGAAAAATTTTTACCAGATCATGGGTTGGGAAGACATAAAGGCCAATTCCCAAAATGCCACAAATTCCAGCAACCAAGAGCTTATTGCTATTGTGCTCCCACCAATGGCTGAGTTTAGAAGTCAAAGGAAGAATGGCGATCATCAAAAGCAGGGCAACAAATGGGGCTACATTGAAAATAACAGCTCCTGTTCCCATATTCTGCCAATAGCTCAGATCGGTATGATGACCTGTTTCTGTAGTGTGACCGGCGACGGCTGAGACTTCATGCGGGTTTGAATGCGCGCCGCTTTCATGGGTCGTGGCTTCTGCCAACTGGATTTGCATGCTGCGGTGATACTCCGTAAAAATGAGGGATATGTGCTTCAATGAAGGCACAACAGATTAAAGAATCATTATACCAGGGTCCCCCCCAAAGAAAAGACAGAGGTAATGGGGTGTCGTTGCTAAAAAAATACCTTTCACGGCCCGGGCTTGTTCCCCTGTTCTGCATTCTGCTGATGCTCTGTGGATCGTTTGGGATCTTTGCCTTGTCCACGCAATCGGCCTACAACAGTCAGGAAGTCGCTATCCCAGTTGAAGCAAGTAAGCGGCAACTCAGGGGAAGTTTATTGCTCCCCAGCTTAGACAGCGAAAAGCCCCTTCCGGGAGTCGTGCTGGTACATGGTGTGATCGTGAACCGGCAGTATATGTCTTATTTTGCAAAAAGTCTGGCACAAATGGGATTGGCAGTGCTCAGTCTTGATTTAGGCGGTTATGGAGAATCCGACCCCCGCCCAGAATCCGAAGCAGACAATCTGGCCGATGCCCAAGCAGCCATTGCCTGGTTGCGTCAATTTCCGGGAATCGACAATTCCCGTATCGCCTTGGGCGGGCACTCGATGGGAGGAACCACCGTCATTCAAGCCCTGGAAGAAGATCCCAGCCTCAAAGGCGGGGTGGTTTTGGGCATGGCCCCCGAAACAAAGCCCAGCGAAAAACTTCCACTTTGGTTTGGAATTGGGCTCTATGACGCCTTTCACCCGCCCTCACAGATGCGGCAGAAACTCGCCAATGGCACGACACAAACGCTCAACACACGTCTGGTTATTTCAGGGTTTTCAAGCCACCAAACAGAAATGCAGGATCCCTACCTGCTGGCTGAAGCCTCAAACTGGCTGGGAGAACGCCTCAATCTTTCAAACAAATCCGCCACCCACCATGAGTTTTGGCGTGAAATCTGGAGTGAACTCTATTTTTATGGCTGGATAGGACTCTTGCTTACTCTGCTCTGGAAACCCGAGCATGGCTGGGGCGAATTGGTTTTACTCACATTCGGTTTGGGAGCCCTTTTACTCTTGGGACAGTTTCATCTGATCGCCCCGCTGCACAGCGCCAAGCTTTGCCTGCTCATGCTTTTGCTGATCCATCTGCGCAAAACCTTTACGGCAAAAGCACATGCCCATTGGCAGCGCATCGGAATTTTAACGGGGTCATTTTGGTTGAGTTATCAAGCAGTGGCACTGATTGACACCCTGCCTGAATATTATAAAAACCCAGCCCAGGTTTTGGCGATTCCCTTCTTCTTATTTCAGGAACTTCGGGTGCTTCCCCTGACCAGCCTGCAAAGTCTGTTGCCCGTTTTTTTTGAAGCCTATAGCCAAAGCGTGCAACCGGCTGGGCCCTTGGCTGTGATTTTAGCGCTGGAGTGGTTCAAGCCGGGGGTGATATCTCAAGCGGTCTTCATAGCTGAAACTGCACTCTCTGAGCGCTTGCTCAACCCGCAAACAGACAAAAAAAAACCTCCAAAACCCTGGGTATTGGGAGGACTTTTTGCAGGACTGAGCATCCTATTGGGCGCCCTGCTCTGGCAACGGGCTGAAAGTGGTTTTTTACATGCAGGAGCTTTGAAAATGTTGTGGCAGCAAGGGCTTTTCAAATGGCTCCCGACCTGTGTGGGAGGCTTCTTTTTGGCCCGCTGGGGCCTAATGAAGACATGCCCCCGAGACGACTCGAACGTCCGACCCACGATTTAGGAAACCGTTGCTCTATCCACTGAGCTACGGGGGCATGTATTTTATCTTACCGGAGGATGGCTGAAACGGCCATCTATTCAACTAATCTTCAAAGGCCTGTTTGATTTTTTTCTGCAAACGGCCATCTTTCACGTCATCTACAAAATCCTCAATCGCGTCACCAGCATCTTCAAAAGTGTCTTTGATTGCGTTGCCCAGTTTTTCTGCAGGGGTTTGATGGGTAAAATTATCGCGAAACCCGCGTGAAACAGACTTCTTCAGATCGCGGCCCACGCGTCCATCTTTCAGGTCATCGACTTTTTCTTCAATCGCATTGCCCGCTTTTTTCAAACCCTTTTCAAGCTTGTCGGCCAGGGGTTTTTCAGGAGGATTGCTGTATTTTTCTTTTGCTGCTTCTTTGATCCCATTCACAGCATGGCCAATTTCTTTTGCACCTTTTTTGGTAAGGTCTACTGCTTCTTCAACAATCAAAGAAACCAAGGGCAAGGCACCGCCTGTCGCCAAAGCACCCACTGAAAGAGCGGCTTTCTCACCCGCTGACATTTTATTCACTTCAGCTTTCACTTCAGCCAAACCTGTTTGGTCACCATCAAAATCATGAACCTGATCTACCACCGCTTCGGCAGCAGTTTTTACCACTTCATTCATTTTATGAAAGGCTGATGTGGTTTGACGTAAGGGATTATTATTGATTGCCATGCAGTTGCTCCTGAAAAAAAAATTAAATTATACGCTAAGTATAGAACAAAGGAACCTAAAACTTACCAGGAAAATTAAGCAGGAGAATTCATTTGCCCTCTGGCAGAAGCTGCGCTGGAGGCTTACAATAAAAGCTATGAGTAAGTATGAAAATAATCCCCTGGCAGCCGCGGTTGAAAAAAAGGCCCACCTGAAAAAAAACATTTCAGCGTTGGTCGAACAAACCCAGGATGCCAGTAGCAGTTTTAATATTGCGCTTTCAGCCCTGAAAAACAATCAGCCTGAAACCGCCATCAAAAAATTCATGCAAGTGCTTGAAATCGACAGTTCCGAAGAGATGGAGCGTCAGGTTCGCCCCAATTTGGGCCAGGCCTATCTTCAGCAAAGCGAGTACAATACGGCACTGGCAGAATTCAGACGTGCGCTCAAACTCAATCAGCCGCCCGAAATTAAAGCTTTTATCTACGCCAATCTGGGCTATATTTATACACAGCTCAATTTTTATGGCTTTGCCATTCGCGAATACCGCCAGGCAGTCAAAGAAAACCGCAAAGACACCACCAGCCTGCTCACCCTGGGCATGCTCTATGAAACCAGTTTCAGACCCCAGGAAGCCACCGAAGTCTTTGAACAGGTGCTCAAATTCGACGCTGAAAATACCTATGCCCGCGAAAGTTTGGAACGGATCGCCAAAGCCCGCCCCGTGCTTCCCAAAGAAGAAATTGTCAGATTGGTCAAACTCTTGCCCACCCTGGGAATCATTGTCGTGATGAGCTATGATCCCACCTATGATGGCTGGTTTCCCATGGTGATCTATATCTATCCTGAATCTCCGCTGCAGGGGAAAATTCAACCCGGTCAAAAAATTCTCAGTGTTTTTCTCAGCCATTCTGAAAGTATTGACGACGAAGATGAACGAGAGCTGGTTGAATTGCTCGAATCACCAGCCGGTACCGAGGTGGGATTTTTTGTAGGAGAAACCGAAATTCAGGTCAACTGTGTGCCTCCCATTCAAAGAAAAATGGAGCAGAACGAACGGCTACAGGTGTATAAAAACTGGTTGCTCAGTTTTGATACACGTCTGGCCTGGCTCTGGTCGGCAACCCCTGAAATCAGAGAACATATTGGCCCCATCTGGGGACAGGAACTTGAATCTTTGGTCAGAGAACTCAAGCCCCTTCAGCACACCTATGTGTTTGATTTCGCTTACGCGCTGATGATAGAGCATTTACAGGCCTTTTCAATTACTGAAACCGATCCCCTCAATGGTGAAGTACGTGAGCTTGAAATGCGCTACCAAATTCACCTCGGGCGCTTTTTTGGACGAACCGACTTTACACAGGTTCACCCATTTTCAGATATGGTACAGCAATTTTCAGAAACACAGTTTCAATATCTTGCCAATCTTCTGGCCTCACGTTTACAAGCTTAATTTTTTGGGCTCAATTGCGCCGTTTATCTTTTCAGATTGTAAATTTTTAGCTGGATTCTCAGTGAATAATCCCAAGCCGAACTGAATTTGGTTAGAATGATGTATAAATCACATATCCACTCTTCAAGGAGAAAAACGATGAATAAACGGACACTCGGCTTATTGCTCGCCAGCTCACTGCTTCTCAGTGCGCCTCTGGCCTTCAATGCCTCTCAAGCAATCGCTGCTCCCGCTTCCTATCAAGTGGCCATGAACGTTGAAGACTTGGTTGACGTTCCTCAAAACCACTGGGCTTATAATGCCGTCAAGGTTTTGGTTGAAGAACTCGAAATCATGCCAGCCAAAACAGCCAATCAATTCAAAGGCCAAGACCTTTTGACCCGCTATGAACTGGCCGATATTTTTCACCGCGCGATGATGAAACTCGAAAGCATCAGTGGCAAAGATTTAAGCAGGATCAGCAAAGCTCCCAATACAGAAATGACAGATCTCGATTCAAGTCACGCCAAAGTGGTGGATGAAATTGTCAATAAATACGGCATTATGCAACCCATGCCCGGCAAACGCTTCATGGGTGATGAGCCCATCAGCCGCTATGAAATCGCCTTTGAAATGTTCAATTATTTCACCCTGCTCGAAAGCAATGGCACCTCTCCAGCTCTTTCCCGCCGGGATCGTGCCAGTGAATTGAACGATTTGCCTGCGGATCATTGGGCCACCAAAGCCGTCAATGAAATCGTTGACAAATACCAAATCATGAACGGATATCCCGACAGCTCATTCAAGGGGGGCAAACGCCTGACCCGCTATGAAGCAGCAGCTACGATCCGTGAGTTTATCCGCTATGTGGACACCTACCTGATTCCGCTGACTCCCGTCCCCACTCCCGTTCCCACCCCCGTCCCCACAGCAGTACCCACCCCCAAACCCACACCAACTCCCGTTCCTGCTCCTACCAAGGTGCCTGTGAAAAAACTGGATATTCGCGTGGGCGGAGACTTCAAAGTCTCAAGCGTTCCGACCGCAACCGATCCCAATGGTTTGGGCATGCTCTATGGCCCCAATCTGATGATCGATTGGACTCCCCTCAGCGCCAACGAATACAACCATTTCGGGATTGACCTGCATGGCGATATGATGCTCTATGAAGCAAACAAATTCAACGCTTCAAAAGTAGATGCCAATGGCCAAAGCGTCTCCACCCCCCTGAACTCACGTCTGACAGCCGGTGGCGGACTGCTCTGGAAACTCCAAGGTTCAGCTCAGGATATTGGCTTGACCGTAGGTGCAGGCTATGATTATCTGCAACTTTTCGGTGTGGATTATACCTATGTCAACCATGGCCCCCGCGGTCGCGTTGATTTGGAAATCCCAATCGGCTCTTGGTTCAGCCTGGTCGCTCGCGATGCCTTTACCTATTTCATCGGTCAGAGCAGCAGTGTCAGCGATAATTATCAATGGAAAAACGATGCCTTCTTGGGCCTCACCATTCCCGCTTACACCACTTTCTCTGTCGAACTGGGCTTCAAAGACACCCGCTATATGAAAGTCGGCAACAATACCGTCTTTGGTGATATGGGTGGAGAACTGAACCTGCGTTTCCGCTTCTAAAAATACAAACCCAGGGAGAAGTTTTTCTCTCTGGGTTCTTCGCAAACGAAAAGCCCCGCTTATAGGCGGGGCTTTGAAGTATCTGTAAGGGGAGGCGATTAGAAGCCGAGCAAATCGCGAATGCTAATTCCAAGGGTCAATTGAGCTTTGACATATTCACGTTTGCTCATCAAACCATCCATATTGGTGTCTACGCGCGGATCACGGTTGGCCAGGTAATAGCGACCCACCGCTCCGATTTCAGCCACATTCAGAAAACGATCCGCATTTGCATCCTTTTGCTTGAAAGCCACTTCAAGGCGCTCTTTGCGGTATTTGGCATATTCAGGAAGAGTAACCCGCCCATCATAATTGCGATCAGCATTCTGAAATTCAAAGGGATTTAAGGTTGCAACTGTAAATTCACCGTGGTTGAGAGTGCCATCGCCGCTCAAATCGACTTGACGGAATTCACGCTCCACCAGGTTATAGGTTTCACCCATATGCATGCTATAGGCCATATTACTAAACATTTGGCCTACAGAATCACCAAACTTTTTAAAGAACCCAGCTTCCATGGGGGGATTGGCAGCCTCAGAAAGCTGAACACTGTCCTGTGGCATGGCGGTTGTGCTGGTCGTTGTTGTTGAAGCGGCAGCAGGGGCTGTAGAAGAACTTCCAAACCAGGAGGCAATGGGATTGCTGGATTGAACAGATAAAGACATAAACAGATACCTCTACGTTAAAATTCGGCTCTGCTTATTTATCCCGCAAGCCCAGTTGAAACTGAAGAGCAAAAGTTTAAATATAGATTAATATAAAATAAACTTTTATTTATATCAAAGTTAGTACCCTCTAAGCTCATTTCCCGCAAAAGCTTGACGGTTTTTGTTTAGAGTAGATAACCTTGTGAGCTATATCTCATGCTTTGACACACCGTTTCATGGTAAAATAGGCTCGAAAAAATAAAAGCTGTATCCGTTTAAATGTATCGCAGCATTCTAGGAGCCTTTATGTTACAGAACAATACCCCCACCCAGCCCACTGACTTTAAAGAATTCATCAATGAATTCAGATCCATTCGCAAAGAGCGTCCCGATATGTCCATTTCTAAATGCCTGGATTCCCTTTTAAGCCATGAGTCCTCTCATTCCCAATCCAGAGGCTCGACTTCCCATCGCGCCTAAGCGCTCCAAGATCCGTTCCCCAAATTCTCTTGAGAATTAATTTTGCAAAAAAAATAATATTTTGCATAAAACAGAAGGGGCATGGGTATATACATAACAGAATAAAACAAAGGTCGAAGCGAATTTTCGCAATTGAAGGACAACAGCCATGACGACGATAAGTAATAGATTTGACGATCCTTTTATCAATAAAGGTATTCAGTCCCCTGCACAACCGGCGTCAACTACACCGGCCTCCCCTGCGGCCCCCAAAGAAGCTGTTGAATCCCCCCCCAAAACCACTGAAGCGGCTTCTCCTCAGGATACTTCTTCAGTTAATGGTTCTCGTACCTATGAATTTTCTGAAAAAGATATCAGCTTTGGCGCTTCTTTGGGCGAAAGCTCTAAACTCAAATCGGTTCAAGCGGTCCAGTCCGTTCAGACTGTTTCGCTCGAAAGCGAAGATCCTGCAGCGCTTGGTGCTGCCAAAATGCTGGCTGACGAAGGCAAAGAAGCCTACAAAGCCCAAGACTATGAAACAGCGACTCTGTTCTTTGAGGCAGCCTGCGAATATGATGCAAAATCACCTGTCTTGGCCTATAATCTGGGCTGTTGTTATCAGCAGACAGGCAATATGGACAAGGCCCTTGAACTCTTTGAAACGGCCAAGGCCTTGGATCCCCTCAACCTGGATTTAAAACATCGTATCGAACAAAAAACAGTCCCCTGAACCTGTTTTTAAGATTCGCTCACAGGCTCTGGAAACCTCCTCCTCCAGAGCTTTTTTTCTGGGCATTTTTTCCATGAAAAAAAGCCCTCTTTTGAGGGCTTTGAGGTTAAAGTTTACGCAGTTTAATTGTCAAAAAGACTACCAATCAGACCAATGACGCCACCAATAGCGGCACCAGGAGCCACGCCCACGGGTCCGCTGACAGCATAACCCACACCAGCACCCACACCGGCACCGACAACAGTGGTAATCAGGGCATTTTCACCCCGTGAAATATTACGATAGGGGTTATTGGCATAGGGGTAAGCAGGCGCTTGGGGATAGGGAGCATAGCCACCGGGATAACGGGGATGGGGGGGCATTCCATAGCCAGGACGTGGATAGCCCGGTTGAACATAACCAGGATTGCCATAGGGATTGCCATAATAAGCAGGATAGGCCTTGCGATCAGAAGTAATATAAATATCGCCACGCATCAGCGACTGGGCAAGTTCTTCAGTGGTTACAGTACCATTGCGATCCCAATCCACACGTGACTTTGCACCATATTCAAAGTCAAGTTCACGGCGGTCAATCCGACCATTCCAATTATAATCCACATTGTTTGCCACCATGCGTGCATGGTATGGAGTTAATCCTACGTACATATATCCTTAACCTCGTTTAATCTAGCTTAATCTTTACTTAACTTTCTTATAGAAATCATAACATTACATCTTGCGTGTTACAATCCATGAAATGCAAAAAAAATAGATTTTTTTTTAAGGAGCAGGACCATACATTACTTTGAAGCTATCAATGGAGAACTTTATTGTGAGGATCTGCCCTTAAGTCAGATCGCGGAACAGGTAGGAACCCCCACCTATATCTACAGTCACCGCACTTTAGAACGTCACTTCAGAATTTTTTCTGAGGCCTTGGGAGATATCCCGCATTTAATTTGCTATTCCATGAAAGCCAACTCAAACCGTTCAATTCTGCAAATTTTCCTGAATCGGGGAGGCGGGCTGGATATTGTCTCTGGGGGAGAGCTTTACCGTGCTATTCAAGCCGGGGCCTCTCCGCAACGGATTGTGTTCTCAGGGGTTGGCAAAACCTCTGCTGAAATAGCCCAGGCTCTGCAGGCTGATATTCTGATGTTCAATGTGGAGTCTGAAGGTGAGCTGAACCGCATTCAAGAGGTCGCAAAAAATTTGGGTATCAAAGCCCGCATCGCGCTGCGCGTAAACCCGGATATTGATCCCAAAACCCATCCCTATATCGCCACAGGCTTAAAAAAGAGCAAGTTTGGCATCGCCATCCAAGATGCTTTGCGTCTGTTTCAATACGCCAGCACGCTTTCCCATATTGAGGTCAGCGGTGTCGATTGCCATATTGGCTCGCAAATCACAGAATTGAACCCCTTTATTGATGCACTGCACAAACTGAAAGAGCTGATCCACGAACTACGTGAAGAATACCATTTGCCGATTCGATTTCTGGACCTTGGCGGAGGGCTGGGCATTCCCTATCACCAGGAAACCCCGCCGCACCCCGATGAGTATGCAGCTCGGATACGGGAGGAGACACGCGATCTGGACTGCACCCTGATTTTCGAACCCGGTCGCGTACTGGTAGGCAATGCCGGGATTCTCTTAACCGAAGTTCAGTACCTCAAACAACACGAAGAAAAAACCTTTGTGATTGTCGATGCAGGCATGAATGCTCTGATCCGCCCTGCACTTTACCAGGCTTGGCAAGCCATACGCCCTGTAAAACCACGTGAAGGGGTAGGTCGGATTGTAGATGTGGTCGGCCCCATTTGTGAAAGTGGAGACTTTTTGGCGCTTGACCGTGAATTGCCCCCAGTAGAACCGGGTGATCTCTTGGCGGTCATGAGCAGCGGAGCCTATGGATTTAGCATGGCTTCTCAGTACAATTCCTATCCCCGACCGGCTGAGGTTTTGGTCAAGGGCCATGAATATGCAGTGATCCGTGAAAGAGAGAACTATTCAGATCTAATTCGCAGTGAGCAGAGCCCCCACTTTGAATTGTAATCGTTTCAATCAGCCTGTCCGCTAAAAGCGGTGAGACTCAGTCCGATCTCACTCGCACAGGGATTGGCTGATGGAACATGCGCTGATAGGCCTCAGCGACCCGATCATCATAGGCACGTTGTTCAGAACCCCCTGCCGCATTGTAACGGCCTAAAACCCCCCACATCCCCATGGTGGCTGCGTTTTGTCGCCCGCCATCTGCACGATCCATCACAATTCGGGCATAGGCCGTCGAGGTCCAGATATTGTCGTGAATATTATTGCGATTGGCTCGACTTTGATCGATCCGTCTAAAAATGGCCTGGATCTCAGGTCTTTCAAACTGGGCACGGATATCTGGGTCTGGATAGTGCTGACGCTCCCCTGGCCCCCGGTAGGTGGGGTCATAGCTCAAGCGACGGGTTTCATTGATGGCACTGTCGGTCAATTGGCCCAAGCCCCCTGCTCCGGTATGGCTGCGGGCATCAACGTCAAAACCACCGCTTTCATGGGCCAGAATCGCCAGCAACATTTTGGGATCAACTTGAAACGTGCGGCAGGCAGCATCGACATGGGTGGCAATTTCGCGGGCCTGGGCTTCTGTCGCCTGATTATCAGGGTAGGCTCGAATCGCATCATACAAAACTTTGACCTGGGGAGACATGGCAGGGGCTGGAAAATTGACATCCCCCCGGCTCAAGTTGGCGGTACGCCGAGGCTGTGCACTGTTTTGATCACGGGGAGGGGCAGGTTGTCTGGGCTGGGTTTGTGGAGCAGGTGTTCCCTGACGCCGACGGGGAGGAGTGGGTGCCCCCGTAAACAGGCTCTGCAAATTGCGTGAAATATTGCTAAAAAAATCTCCCATGGAGGCTCCTTATAAAATACATAAAGCATGCTGCCTGATTTATACCCCAAATCGGCAAGAATAAAACAGAAGAGCGCAAGATCTTCCCCCCATTTTGCGGGTGGAGTGAGAAAAGCATGTTCCTTAACATCTCAAGGAGCAGCAAGGCTTTTACTAACTGAATTCCAAACAGAATGCCTCACAGAAGCGGATCGGGTATGTTACCCTGAAATGCAGTCACAGCAGACTCCTACAGCTAATAAACCAGGAACACGAACATGAGCAATACCTCTCAACGCCCCTTTGCAATCGCAATTATGGCCGCCGGCAAAGGCACCCGCATGAAATCTGAAACCACCCCCAAAGTTTTACACAGCTTAGCCGGACGCAGTATGTTGGGCCATGTCCTTCACGCCGCCTATGCCTTAAACCCCGAAAAAATTCACGTGATTGTCGGGCATTGTGCCGAACAGGTGCAAAACTTTGTACAGACCCATGGTTCACCGACGCTTCATGAACGCTTGGGTTGGGTTGAGCAGAAAGAACAGTTGGGAACCGGACACGCGATTATGCAACTGATGCCTGTGCTCGAAAACTTTAAGGGCAACCTGATGATCCTCAATGGCGATGTGCCTCTGCTGCGCAGCGAAACCCTGAAAGAATTGCTCGAAACCCATGAGGAATTGGATTATGCAGCCACCCTGCTGACTACCCGCGTGGAAAACCCCAGTGGCTATGGACGAATCGTGCGCCTGCATGAACAATTTGTGCGGATTGTAGAGCACAAAGACGCTTCCCCTCAGGAACTGGCGCTGAAAGAAATCAATACGGGCGTGTATATTTTTTCTTGGCCCATTCTCGAGAAGTATTTGCCAAAGATCAGCAATGCCAATGCCAAAGGCGAATATTATCTGACCGATGTGATTGAAATGCTGGTACATGATCGCCAACGCATCGGCACCGTCACAGCAGAAAACCCCCTCGAAGTATTGGGTGTGAACAGCCGCAAAGAACTGGCTGAAATGGAATGTATTCTGCGCAAACGCATCAATGATCATTGGATGGAAGCTGGCGTTACCCTGCGGGACCCCTCTTCGATCTATATCGACAGCCAGGTTCAGTTGGGTGTCGATATCGAGATTCTGCCGGGCACCCTGCTGCAGGGATATACCAAAATTGGAGACGGCTCAAAAATTGGCCCCCACTGTGAAATTCGCGAATCGGTGATCGGTGAAAACTGTGAAATTCGCTTTTCGGTACTCGATCAGGTTGAAATCAAAGATCAGGCCAAAATTGGCCCCTATGCCCATTTAAGACCTGAAACCGTGATCGAAAGAAATGCCAAGGTCGGCAATTTTGTCGAACTCAAAAAAACACACCTGGGCGAGGGAGCCAAAGCCTCACATCTGAGTTATCTGGGTGACGCAGAAATAGGAAAAGACTGCAATATTGGCGCGGGTACGATTACCTGCAATTATGATGGCGCAAACAAACACCAAACCACCCTCAAAGAAGGCGTTTTCGTGGGCAGCAACAGCACCCTGATCGCCCCCCTAACCCTGGGCGAACAGGCTTTTATCGCCGCAGGCTCAGTGATCAGTGAAGACGTGCCCGCTGGTGCATTGGGCCTGGGCCGCAGTCGCCAAACCAATAAGGAGGGCTGGTCCGAACACCGGCGCCCGAAAAAATGAGTGATTGGTTAGTCGTCGGTTTGGGCAATCCCGGCCAACAATACGAAAAAACCCGACACAATATTGGCTGGATGCTGATTGATCAACTGTGCAGCCGTTGGCAGACTTCTTTACAAGCCCGCAGCAAAGAAAAATGCCTCTTGGGTTCAGCCCGTCTGGGCTCGGTCAAGGTCTGGCTCTGCAAACCCACAACCTATATGAATCTTAGTGGTGAATCCGTTCAACCCCTGATGGCCTATTATAATATTCCGCGAGAAAACCTGCTTGTGCTCTCAGACGATGTCCACCTCAATTTCGGGCGGGCCCGCTTACGCGCAAAAGGCAGTTCAGGAGGGCAAAAAGGGATTCAGAATATTATTCAACGCCTGGGCAGTGATGAGTTTGCCCGCTTACGTATGGGGGTTGGCCCCTTTCCACAGGGGCGCGATATGGCAAATTTTGTGCTCGACCGCCTGCCCAAGCCTCAGCTTGAGGCCTTGCCCGAATATATGGGCGTGATGGCTGATACCGTTGAACGCTGTATTCAGAACGGAGTCGAAGCCACCATTCCCTTTGCCAATGGTTACCGTTTGCCAGGTTTTGAAAACTGAACGCTAATCTTTGACCAGGGGTTGATTTCCCAATTCAAAGCTCCAACAGAGATGCCCACTTTCATCAACTTCTTGCATCTGCCGGAAATTATCAGCAGCAATCAAAGTATTGCCATTGGCCAGACGCTTACAGAAACAGGGCTTGCTCAGGGGTTGCTCTTCGCTGCCGGCATACTCCCATAAAATCTGTTGGTGCGGTGAGACTTCAATTACCCGATCATTGTGGGTATCGGCAATCAAGGTAGAACCGGCAGGCAAACGCACTGCGTATTCTGGCGAAGAAAGCTGATTTGGCCCACGGCCCACACGCCGAGACTGGCCATAGGACCAGATCAGCGTGCCATCACGCCGAATTTCTTTGATCATCTGCAAAGCCCAATCCGCAAACAGAATCGTGCCTGTGCCCTGTTCTGCCGCAAAATAGGGACTGGCAATATGTACCAGATTTTTAAATTCCCAAACCTGCTGCCCATGGGCATTGAATTCCACCAAACGGCGGTTGCCTTGATCGGCAATCAGGGTATTTCCTGAAAGGGTGCGATACGCGCTGCGGGGTTGATTGAGAACCCGCTCCAACTTGCCTCCCACCTGCCAAAGAATTTTCTGACTTTCTTTTTCAACTTCCAAGACACGGTGGTTGCCAGTATCGGGAATCAGCAAGCTGTTCTCTGTTTCGGTGACCAACCCCGGACGCTGCAAACGATGGCTGGGATCTGTGCCAAAATGCCAGAGCGGCTGGCCTTTGCGATTGACCGCTGCAATATAGTGGTGGGTACGGTCAATACAATAGATTGGCAAATTCATCAATTGCGTCCGCTTAAAGTCTTTGACCCGAACCCGCTCTGCGCGTTGACTGTCAATTTCCCGGCGCACTTCCAGCAGCTCTTGAAATTTCTCCATCAAACGGGCATTCAAGCCCGCCAATTCATGGCCTTGCCCTTTTTTGCGCAAACGCTCAACCAATTCATCCATATTCGGCATTTTGTACTGAAAAAAGGACTGGCTGTAGTGTTCGGCAGCTTCCTGGCTTTCACTCGCAATTTCAATCCGGCGGGCCAGATGCTCCAAAAGCGAAGACCAAATCAAACGGCGTTTGCCAGGCAATAATTCAATCACCTTCTCTTCATCCATCAGAATCAGATTCTGCCGATCGCCGCGCATGACAAAAGTCGGCATATCAATCCGCATGGCATCGCCCAAATCTTCTCTGAAATAGAAGCACTCATTGACCAAATCACCTTCTAAATCAAGCTCTAGAACACGGTAATTGCCCGCATCGACAATCAAGGTCGTATCGTTATACAGACGCTGTGCAAAGACGGGTCCCGCCAAACCCAATTCTTCACCAAAGACGCGCACGACCTGACCATCGTTGAGATTGACTTCCAAAACACGGTTATTGCCAGCATCCACGATCAAGGCTGTTTGGTTGGCCGTCCACTGCAGGTCAAAGGGCATATCGAGAAAACCCAAATCAGAACCCGGCTCTCCTTGCACCCCATATTGCCAGTGAATCTGGCCCTGACGATCAAGGGCCAGCACCCGATGGTTGCCCTGATCGACAATCAGAAAAAGTTCTTGATTCCCATCAGAAAAATACGTTGCTTTGACAGGAAAGCTCAATTGTGTTTCAGGCTGTTCCTGGGCAAGCGTCCATTTCACTTGGCCTGAAGGGCCCAATTCATGGATCTGGCTGTTATCACGGTCTACCAAAAGTAGATTTTTATTGGGCAGCCAGAGCATCTGCCAAGGACTCATCTCAGCCAAACGATCCGCATCAAGCACCCAATCCAGGGTGCGATTCTGATCGAGCACCAAAAGCCGTTTTCGCAGGGGATCTGCCAGGGGAATATGTTGCGAATAAGCATGGCTGGCCGGCGTCAAGGATGACTTTGCCTTTTTCTGTTTGCGCTCAGGGCTTTCAAGCTCCAGCCCACAACTCTCGCAATCCCAACTCTGCAAAAGCGCTGCACACTGCGGACATTGTTTGGGATGCGCTTCGGAAAGAGATCGCTCCAAAAGGTATTGCTCAATCAGCGCCAAAACTTCTTTACGGGTCAGATAAACAACCAGGGCATGCTGTTCCACCAGTTCAGAGAGCTGAATATCTACAGCATCATGCCCTTCAAGAAATTGACGGGCCTCTTCAGCTGCAGCTTCAAGACGCACCAAAGCCTCTGCCTGCGCCGAAAGTTCAATTTCAGTCTGGGCATAAAACTTGTCACAGAGCACTTTCACAATCAGCGGCAGTGAAATTTCTGGGGAGAGAGCAATCGGCTCAGCCGCAAGGGGAACCAGTGTCGGCACAGCCCCTTGCCCTTCATCAGGTGCATCGGGCGCATCTAAATCAACCACCTGTAAACTGGCAAGGGTTTGCGCACTGATGATTTTTTCTTCTAAAAGCAATTCGAGCACAGATTTCTGGCAGTCCTTAAGGGGATTGGTCTGCGGAAAAGCCAAAAGCACAGGAAGTGTTTGATCCTGCAGGGCATAGCGTTGGGTTACCCTGCCACGATCTGCATCAATCAAGGTGATCAGGGGTGAAACAGGGTCAGGCTCATCTTGATAGGTCAAAAGCAAAAGATGGCGCAAATCAGGGGTTAAGGTCATTAAATCATAGGGTTTCGACTGCCCCGTACTGAAAAGGTGTCCCTTTAAAGGCAAATCGCGGATCAGCTCATGGGTTTCAAGATCGAGATAAAGCAGACTTTCATTGGGTTTTAACGTCAAAAGGAAAAGATGACGCCCATCAGGAGAGAGTGCAAGATTGCCCAAAGCATAGCCACTCAAGCCAATATCTATTTTTTCAATCTGCAAGGACTCAAGATCAAGCAGATAAAGCATCGAAGACTGATTATCTGTTAGATAGGCACAGAGATTGGGGCTGTCAAAAATCACATTCATGGCTTTTTTCAGACCCTGTGGGCGCACACCCAAACAAGCCAAAACCTGGTGATTTTGAGTAGAGATCACCGTTACCGTTCCGGCTTCACGCTCACAGACCAAGAGATAGTCGCCATTTTCATCTAAAAACAGGTCAAAGGCGGGGAATTCTGAACCCAAGGGACTATAGCAATGCGAAGAGCGCAAGAGGGTCTCAGCATCAAAAATCGAAGGGGGATAAAGATAGGCCGAGGCCTCCGTCACCAGCAGGCCATACGCATCTGCTGGCTCCCATAAATAAAGCCCAGAGGCGGCTCCTGTTTCAGATTGAAACAGTGAAACCTCAAGACTTTCAGATGGCACGGACGGTACTCCGCTGGTTGAAGAGCCGCCAGAACCAAGCTCAATTTCTTTTAGACACTCTCCACTGAGCGCATCCCGCACCACGAGTTTACGCTCAGCGCGTTGAATGGCATAAATCGTTCCCTTGAGCTGGGCTTGGGCTTGCTCATAACGGCTGCTTTGTCGGGCCACCAAGGTATCGATCGTCTCTTGGCTCACCAAGGATCTTTGTTTCAGTTTCTCAATCAAAACCGTCTCTTGCTCTAGCTCTGGCACAATGGTATTTTCCCCTCTGCTCAAACAATCACACTGAAATAATTAATCTGAATCAAACGATAGATACGTTAACACGGCTATCCAGTGAATGCAAGCCAGCAGCATCAGGCAGGATCAGCTCTTCAATCGGAATCTGAACCAGGCTCAACACGCTCATGCACACTGCTTTGAGCTGCGAATTTCTTTTCAGCCCAAGCCATCAGGAAACCTGCTTTACCGGCTTGAGACTGCTGTAAATAAGTCGTCATTGATGCAGGCACAGGCAAAAGAATTCCCAATTGGGTCAAATGACCACGAGCCGCTTCACAACCATGCATCAACCCAATCCGCACAGCCACCTGGGAAGCTTGAAGATGATGAAAACTGAAATGCTCAAGCATATCTTTGCCAAAAGAATAGAGGCATTCACCATTCAGTTCATTCAGTTGTGCCAGCAGCGCCTCTGTATTCTTAAAACGCGGTGCAATTTTGGCTTCGGCAAGCGTTTTCGCAATCACAGGTTCTGCCAAGAGGGCTTTTAAAACCTCAGCGTCAGGAAAAAGATCTGTCAAACGCAGTGCCTTGCCTGGCTTGCGCAGATCGATCGCCTGAAAATTGGTAGCAGCCCCTGGATGCGCAGTGCCTTTACAACTCCAGTAATCTTCCTGTTGATAACTGAAATAAGGTCCGACCCATGAGAGTGGTCGCAAAGAGCGGGAATGTGTGCAGGGCATCTCAGGATCAGGCGCAGGAAAAGCATCGAAAAGAGTTTTCGCAGGTTGCTTGCCTGCTTTTACACGCAAATCATCGCTGCTGAATTCAAGCTGAAAACCAAGATTGTGACCCGACCAGAAGCGTTTCGGGGTGGCTCCCATCAAAAGGGCCCCCAGACACGCAAGCGCCAGTAATTTTTTCATAGACTCAGACCTTGCTCAACATCTGTAACCAAGGCGAGCTTCCAGAACCCGCCCCGCCTTGCAATTCATCTACACTCAGACCGGCGGCCTCGACCTCTTCAGCGGTAATCGCTGAACAATTATAGGCCAGACGAAAATAATTCAAGAGTCCACGGCCTGTTGCTGCGTCATCAAAGACATCTCCACTGAGGGTGGCCTGAGCAGCTTTGGCAATAAAGTTTTTCAAGCGCACAGTCGCGCCATCCAATTCACTCAAAAAGAAATCAAAGAGCGTAGCATAGCGGGTAATCAGCTGGGCCGGGTGCAAATCCCAACCCTGATAATAGGCATGGGTCAGCGAATGGCGGATATGATCCACATGCAGTTTCCAGGCAGCATGTACAGCTGCTGTATTCTCTTGGATCTGAATCGCATTCAATGGCTTGTCGGGGGTCTCACGGTGAACGGGCACCGGCATAATATTCGTCGCACCATCGGAGAGCATCACCCCCGTACTGGCCAGGGCAACCTGCATAATATGACGGGAGAAATCACAGGCCGGATGATCCATGGACTGATAACGGGCAATAATACTGCAACTGGCGGTATAGTCATAGGTGCCAAAATGCGCGCCGCGACAGCGCCCTGCCGCTGCAGTCAGCATGGCAGGCAGCATAATTTCGCCTTCAAAATCAAACATCGACTGGGTCGTTTCGACCATGATTTCAAGCGGAATACTGCCTTGGGGCAAGCCATTTTCGGCTTCCAAATGTTCAAGCAATTGCACCAGACCCGCCACCTGCTCAGGCGAAGTGACCTTGGGCAAGGTCACTACAAAATTCTGGGGCAAATGCCCTCCTGTGGCATCGAGCAGGGCACTCATGAAAATATCCAGCGTGCGCACACTGCGCTGAAAAAGCTGCTCTGTCCAAGGCTTGATCCGAATCCCGATAAAGGGCGGCAAAATTCCTTCGGCCATGCCCCGAGCCACTTCCTGGGCATTGCGAACGGCATCTGCATCTTCTTCGGCATCGGGCCGATTGCCATAGCCATCTTCAAAATCAATCCGAAAATCTTCAACCGCTTCACGGCCTAATTTTTCTTTGACCCGTTCGTAAATCGTCCAGGCCAGCCAAGCCTGCCGGTTTAATTTTTTTGCCTCGTCGGGGTTGGCAGCAATACTTTCGGCCAGTGCTTCCGCTTCATTCCAGCCTGCGGGTAAATATTCGGCGCCATTCAAGCCCGCAGCACGCGCAAATATTGCAAAATTCGGCGCATAGTTTTCCAGGGCTTTGAGGGAAAGTTCTCCCATTTTTTGAGCAGTCTCTGCCTTAAAGAGTTGTGCCCCCCCATAGAGGGTATGCACAGGTTGACGCCCCACAATAATGCCCGGATAGCGATCGGCAAAGGCTTGGTTGGAAGTATTCAAAGGTTCAGCAACCTGGGAAATCAAAGAATCGGGAAGCGATCTGCGCATGGGTTCCTCCGCTTGGGATATGTGCTGAGTATGATACCATGCGCCCGTGCTGCTGTTGAGAGGGAGCTTCAAGAGCTAGAGAAAAAAGACCCATGAGCTTTCCACCCAACGTTTCAAGGCCGCCCCAACCACAAAGTCAACTACAAGAAATCACTGTTTACAAAAAGTAAACTATATGCCATAATCAAATCTAGATTTATACAAACCGGTATAGCCTAGGAGAACCCCATGCGTAAACTCACCTTCTTAGCCCTTCTGGCCCTCAGTATCACAGCCTGTCAACCCTCTGGTATCTTTCAATCACTGCCCATAGCTCAACCCAGCAGCCAACCTTCAGCTTCCCCCAGCGCTCCCCCCGTAGCAGGGAATCAACCTCCTGCCATTCCCCGCTTCCCCTCCCAAGGCCCTTTGCCGAGCCCAAACCCAGCCGCCCAGGGTGGAGAGAAACGACTGGCCATGGGATCCCCCATGATGGATGGTGCCATGCCTGCTCCTGCCTCAGCTGAAAGTGGGGCCTCTGGAGGTTCTGCTGGGGCGCTCCCGCCCGCAAGCTATGCCAAACCTGCGGCCCCTGTCAGCAGCATGCCGACAGACAGCGCGCTCGAAGCGCCGGTCGGAATCGATCCCATCTTTCCTGCCCCCAACCCTCAAGCCGGTACGCTGACAGCAGGGGAATGGAACGATTTAAACAATTGGGCTTTCTGGCTCAGTCTGTTCCAGGATCAGGAGTGGTCAACACAAATTCAAAACTGGGGAATCAATACCCAGGGACGGGTAAAAGTCGTTGTGACAGGCCCCAATGGCTTACTCGCGGATATTCCCGTCCAGTTGCGGGATGCCGAAACCCAAACTGTGATTTTTGAAGCCCGCACCAATACCCAGGGCGAAGCCAACCTCTTTACCCAAGCCCTGCCTGAGAGTCCCAAAGCCAATAAAATTCAGGTTCAGGTCTCACTTGGCAAAGAAACTCTCAGCCAGGATCTTGAGACCAATAGCACAGGCTTGCAAAATCTGAATTTCAGCACACAGACCAGCCCAGAACCCGCTGTCAATGCCGATTTAATGTGGGTAGTAGATACCACCGGCTCAATGGGCGATGAGCTTGAATACCTCAAAACCGAATTGAAGAATGTTGCCAGCCAGATCAGTGCCCAAAACCGCCAGGATTTGAAACTGCGTCTGAGCGCCAATTTTTATAGGGATCTGAGCGATGAATATGTCGTCAGGGCCTTTCCCTTTAGCGAGCAGGTGGATACGGTACTCAAAGAATTCAGCGAACAAGCTGCCAATGGCGGCGGAGACTTTCCTGAAGCCGTAGATGCAGCCCTGCAGGATGCTGTAGATGAACACGAATGGAGTGCCACCGCTCGGGCCCGCCTGCTGTTTCTGGTTCTCGATGCCCCGGCCCATGAAGACGCCAAAAACCTGCTGCGCCTGCGCACCAGCCTCAGCCGTGCAGCCGCCAAAGGTATTCGGATTATTCCGATTGCCAGCAGCGGCATCGATAAAAATACAGAGTTTATGCTGCGCCAGTTCGCCATTCTAACAGGTGGGCGCTATGTCTTTCTAACCGATGACAGTGGCGTAGGCAACAGCCATTTGAAACCCACCGTGGGCAAGTTTAGCGTAGAAAAACTCAATGCCCTGATGGTCAGAATTGCCAATGAATATATTGCAGGCAGCCCCAGCCCTGCTCAATAAAGATTCAGCCTGCTTTTTCTGATTGTGCGGCGCGCCCAAAAGGCGCGCTTTTTTTAGGAACTCTGCCCCAGCTTGGCCTAAACTGTATTAAGCTGCCAGGGTATGCAAACCATCGAAGAGGAAACTCCCATGTCAGATTTACCGACACCCGATTTCAAATGCCCCTTCTGCCAATCCATGATTCAGGCCGCAAATATTAAAAAACATTTGCTCAGCAAGCACAATGACAGCCATACCCTGGATAAATATCAACCCTGTCAGATTTGTGGAGAGCTGCTTTTAAAAAACAAAGTCACCCCCCATATGCGTAAAATGCATGGCACCGTGCCAACAAAAAAGGGAAACTCGAATAAGCCCTCCAAAAGAGCCAAATCCTGAGCAATTGACAAGCTTGCAGTTCAAAGGAACAGCGAAGACGTTTCCCTTTTGCTGAATACGCAATCCGCTTTTTGGAATTTCAAAAAAAGTTAAATCAGCGTTATTTTTCATTTAAGCCTGGAAAGTCAGCCAGCGATTTAGCGACAATCTTTTTATCACCGGCAGCAGAGATTCTGCCAAAATGCGTAGAGACAAGGTTTATTAATCATGAAAAAATTAGTGCTTTCCAGCCTTTTAGCCGCTTTCACCCTGAGTGCCTGTTCATCTGCTGGCCCCCTGCTCACCCCCAATACCGCTCAATCACCTGTACGTTTTCAAGCCATGGCCAATGATGATACCGATTTATTGGCCCGGATGCTGCGCAATATTTTTAAAGAAAACTTTGCCGATGATGTCGACAATGGTCGCCCCGCAGAGCTCATTCCCACCCCCCGTGGCGGATTGGTTTTTGAAGGCATGAACCGGGCCTGGATTGTGCGCGCCATGCTCTACCCCATCAGTGATCGGATTATCAAAAAAGAATTCAATAAACCCAGCACCCCCGACAATATCCCGCCCATCGACGAAGCGGGTCTGCGCGAGCTGATGGGACGCCTGCAACCTGGAGATATTGTACTTTGCGGCAATAATGATTCCTTCGTACATGCCTTTGTCTATCTGGGCAATGACGAAATCATTCATGCCCTGGCCCAGCTCAATGCCAAAGGCGAATTTTTAGGCGTGATTCGTGAAACACTCAGTGGCTACCTCAAACGTATCCGCCGTGATAAGTTCGTGGTACTGCGCAAGCCCGGTCTGAGCCCTCAGGATGTACAGAAAATGCGTGGTTATTTGAGTGCCCAAGTTGGAAAAACCTATGATTCTCTGTTTTTAAACAAGGCCGATGATCGCTTTTATTGTACCGAACTGACCTGGATGGCTTTGCAACAGGTTGCCGCTCCCCCACGGGTCTATGCCCACCGCGCCAAATATGGCTGGGATCTGATTAAAAATGAAGATTTCATGGATTCACCGGATTTACAAACCGTCTGGACCTATCACTATACCCGCCCCCCAGTCGCTCAAAGGCATACCTACCATTGAGCCCTGAACAGGCAGAAGCGCTGCCTTTTCTGGATGAGATCATCACCCTGCGACGGCTGCTGCATATGGAACCTGAACTTTCAGGCCAAGAGCAGGTGACTGCACGTTTGCTTGAAAATTTTCTCAACCGCTATCAACCCGATCAGCTGCTGACAGGTCTGGCGGGTCATGGCTTAGCTGCAATCTATGATTCTGGGCAGGCAGGCCCGACGCTGCTTTTACGAGGGGATATGGATGCCCTGCCGATCTATGAAAGCAATGATTTCATTTACCGCTCGACCTATGATGGCATTTCGCATAAATGTGGCCACGATGGCCATATGGCGATTATCGCAGGTCTTGCCCCCCTTTTAAAGGAAACGCCTCCGCAAAAAGGACGTGTGATCTTGCTCTTTCAACCCGCTGAAGAAACGGGGCAAGGTGCAAAGGCAATCCTCGAAGATCCACAGTTTCAAACCCTTAAACCGGATTATTGTTTTGCAATGCATAATTTGCCCAGTTTTCCTTTGGGAGAAGTCGTCATTAAAGACCAGGTCTTTGCAGCAGCCTCTGTGGGTCTGCAAATCGAACTCCAAGGAGCAACCTCACATGCCGCTTATCCCGAGCGGGGCAAGAGTCCTGCCCTGGCTTTGGCCAGACTGATTCAAAGCCTGGAAGCCCTGAATCAAAACATTCAATCCCACGAAAATTTTTCACTTTTGACCGTTGTTTCTGCCCGTTTGGGCGAAGAATCCTTTGGCATCACACCCGGTGAAGCCCGTCTGATGGCAACCCTGCGCAGCTATGAGGATCAAACCCTGGAAGATCTGCGTCAGAAAGCCCTCCACTGTGCAGAAGCCATTGCTCAGGAATACGGACTGGAAATGGCTTTCAGTTGGCATGATTACTTCCCTGCGACCTGTAACCACCCTGAAGCTACTGGCATTATTCGTGCCAGTGCCCGAGCCCAAGGCTGGACAGCCATGCCTCCCGAAGAGCCTTTTCGCTGGTCAGAAGACTTTGGCTGGTTTACCCGTCTGGCTCCAGGTGCCCTTTTTGGATTGGGAGCGGGATTTAATCTCGCTTTGCACAGCGCAGACTACGATTTTCCAGAAGCATTGCTGGCTCCAGGGATCCGAATTTTTCAAGGCATTCTAAACGAACTCGTTTTTGACTGATTTCTAGCTTTTATTATTTTATTCTGAATCCAATCCTCTGCTTTTTTATTCATTTCTTGATCTTTCACACTTGATATGTTAAGCTTGTTTTTATAAATTATAATATTTTACTTATAATTTTCAGAAAATAGGTTTTTATCATTTTTTCAATCAAGGAGAAACCTCAGAAACCTTAAGCAGCAGGAGAATTCAAAATGCAAACTCAAGTTAAAAGCCGTTACCAACCCCTTCAAATCAAAGCCGCACGACGCGAAGATATGCCGCTCGTCGCACAAATGATTCGCGCCTCAGCAGATTGGTACGCTGAATTTGTCGATCCAGAAGACCTGAACGAACACTATGTCGATGAAAATTGGCAAACGCGCAATTTTATCAAACGGGATTTTTATCTGGGCTATAACGAAAAAAACCAGCCCATTGGAACCCTCTCATTGCAATACTTCAACAACTACGCCTATATTGGCTATCTTTATCTTGACACCTCTGAAGTCGGCAAGGGCTATGGCCATACCCTGATGAACTTTGCCCGCAGACAGGCATTGCAAAAAGACATGGAAGGTCTCTGCCTGATTGCTCACCCTGAAGCTGTATGGGCTGTCAAAGCCTATGAAAAATTTGGTTTTGAGTGTCTGCACACTGAAGAGAAACAGATCTTAAGCTGGAACCAGGAAGCCCTCAAAGGCTATTACGAATCAGGCTTTCACCTCTATCATTACCCCTTTAACGCTTAAGTGCCTTTTTAAAAGCTTAATAAGCTTGGGGGGCTGCCTGCGTCACAGCAGCCAAGACCTGCATCTGTTCCTGACCTGAAATCAAGCCACGGGCGGCCGCATCTGCGGCTGCCTGGTCGGCATTGTCAAACAGAACCATGCCTTGAAAGCGGGCATCAGAGGCCTGAGAACCCGTCACATTGTGAATATACACAGCCTGCACCCGGCCCGGAAACTCAAGTGCAATTTCACGATAGACCTCAGGATCCTTTTCGCCACTGTCTCCGACCAAGACGAAGCTGCGATTGGGATAGGTTTCAAACAGCGTCCGAATTTTACCCAGTTTATAATTAAACTGCTCAGTCGGATTGTCCCGACCCGCTCCCAACCCCATATACTTGAGGTCCATGGCTCCTTCGGGAAAACCATGCAGGGTTAAAAAAGTCTCCAAACGCGGGGCAATATTTAAGGGGCTGCCAGAAACATAATTCACATCGCCATCGATCTTGCCGTCGGCATGCCGATCCAGTGCCGTCAGAAATTCAGCCATTCCTGGCACCGGCTGCTGGGTATAGGGGTTTTTAAATAAAAGCGTTTCCATCATTTTGGTTTTATTCACAGCGTGGGAAACCTGTATCGTATCGTCAATATCCGAAATCACGCCACGACTCATTTCAGCAGGGTTCTGAAGCACCACTTTGCCCAAACTTGGCAGCGAATAATAGTGTTTCTGGCCTGGAACCAACTGGGCTTGAACAGGCAAATAGCCTGTTTCCTGAAGGCCCGGAGCAGAAAGTTTAAGCTCAAAAAAGCCTTCATGATCTGTTTTTACACGGTGAATTTGGCCCAAAACAGTAATATCAACCCAAAGATTTTGCTTGTCTTCAGCTTTTAACTGATGGGCTGTACGGCGCAAATTATCCAGCCAATTGTCTGAAACAGAAGGATCAGAGGCTTCAGCCTCAATCACCCGCCCTTTCACTGAAAAACTTTGCGGCGTACCATAGCTGGTATACAGGGGAATATCCAATTTGGTGCCACGCATCGAGGAAAAATTTACATAGTGTGTTTCTGAAGCAGGAGCCGCATGGGGAACACTCCCTGTCGCCAGATTCATCGTTTGAAATTGATCCTGAGAAAAAATCTCTTGAGGGGACTTGAGTTGGATACTTGAATTCAAACCTGTATTGGCACCGGCAGAAAGTGCTGAAGCAGGGGGTTGAAGATCGGGCAAGCTCGGTACGGAGAGCGGTTTCAGATTCATAATTTGCCTTTTTGGACTGTCAGATAGCTTGATTATAGCAGGCCAAAAGTGTTTACTTGCCTTATGCTGTGAACTCAAATCCAAACAGAAAGTCTTTAAAAATGAAACCCTTTAAGAACTCAGATTTTGAACAGGTCTTTAGGCAGACCCAAACCATTGCAGTGGTTGGGCTTTCCGACAAGACCTGGCGTGATTCCTATCGCGTCGCGCGCTATTTGCAGACTGCTGGCTTTAAAATCTATCCTGTCAATCCTGCCCTCGGAGAGGTGCTGGGAGAAAAAGCCTATCCCGATTTGCTCAGCCTGCCTGAGCCTGTCGATTTGGTCAACGTCTTCCGCCGCCCGGAGGAAGTTCCCGCGCTGGTGGAACAGGCCATTGCCCTGCCCAGCAAAGCCCTTTGGTTGCAATTTGGCGTGATTCATCATGAAGCGGCCAACGCAGCGCGCTCTGCAGGCCTTGAGGTCGTCATGGATCGCTGCATCATGATTGACCACGCTGAGTGGACACGAAAATAAACATCTGTGTTTAAAAATTTTTTGAACTGGGAAAATGAGAATAACAATATCTAAAGCAAGAGTTCAAACGAACGATGACTGAGCCAACAAAACCCTGTCTCTCCCGGCCCCATTTTCCCAAACGTCTCAAGTTCAGAGGGCAATCCTATTTTCTGGTCTTAAAACGTTATATTCCAGAATGTCAGACCTATGCCATTTACCAAGGCCCCAAACTGCTGATCCGGGGAAAGCTTCACGACCATTATCAAATTGCAGATGCTGAGTTAAGCTTTCAGGCAGAAGGTTCCAGCCTTCAGGAAATGCTGCACAAACTGGCTGAAATCCAAAAAAAAGTCAGCCTTCGCGGGCCAAACCGGCTATCCAAAGGCCGGCGCCCGTTATCTGGTACTCAGCATTCAACCAACCCGCGCCGATAAACTCCCGACAGAGCAATTGGGTTTCTTGCGCTTCGCATTGGAGCAAAACCTGCAAGACCGTTTCAAACATATCCGTGTCTGGCCAGAGCGAATCATAGCGATCCCGCAGCATCAAAACCACCAAACGCCAAGATTCCTGGAGCAGGGTCAAACGAATTTCAGATTCAGACTGCCCTTCAGATCGGGCCTTGTCTTCAGTTCGCCAAACCTGATCGGCCACCAGTGCGTTCAGTAATTGGTCGAGGGGATCGCCCTCCTGGGCATTCGCAAGCGAGGAATGGGTATGCATAGCGTTATTATAGGGCAGCCCTGAGAGAAGAGCCAGAGACTTTCCTTAAGTGGTGAAGCTGCAAATCTGAAAGAGTTGGGTTTCTATCTCGCGAATGATTTGCTCAGGATGCGCAAAGGGAGCTGCTAAAACTTTGGCACGCAAAGCCTGACGATCTTTTAATTGAAAGGGTTGAGTCAGCAACTGGGCGGCCTGTGCAAGAAACTCCGCTTCAGAGGCCGCACACCATTCTCGATGCCCAACCTGTGCCAAGAGACTTTGATTGCCACGCATGGGTCCTTCCAGAGCCAGAACAGGCACCCCCATCCAAAGCGCTTCACAGGTCGTTAGCCCCCCATGGTAGGGATAGGCATCCAAGACCAGAGCCAAGCGATTGTAAAAAGCAAGATAATCATAATAGGCTGAACTGCATTCAAAGACCAGCCGTTCCGAGGCTATCCCCCACTGCTGAAAGCGCTCCCGAAACACCTGACGGGTATCAGCACTGCGAAAACAGGCATGCTTGAAAATCAGCATAGACCGTGGAAACGCGTGCAAAATTTGCGCCCACAGTTCACAGATTTTGACAGAAATTCGCCCAGGATGATGAAGGCAAGCCAAATGCAGACGTTCAGTGGTTTCCTCCAGCGGCACTGGCTGCTGTGGAACAGACCAATAAATCCAGGAAGAGAGGAAAAGCGGCAACTCACTTTGCAGGGTGTCCTGCGCTTGAGGTGTTGAAAGACGATCTGTAAACCGGTATTGTATGGCCGAGAGAGCTGTCTCGGTATTGAAACACAGACCCGAGATCTGTATCGGTGCAGGTTGATATGCCATCAGCGCCAAAAGACTTTGCGAAGTATGGCCACTGAGATCAATCAGGATATCCAGCTGATCGGCAGCAAGCCGCTCAGCCATGAGGGCAGGGTCTGAAAAAGAAAGATCCAGCCAGTGATCAGACAAAGCCTGCAATTGCTGGGTAGCAAGATCATGGCGTTCACGGCCTGAATAGGCCCAAATCTCAATTCGAGAGCGATTGTGTTGCGTCCAGAGGGTTTGAATCATTGGAAAAGTAGAATGCAATCCAAAATCTGGAGAGAGGTAGCCCACCCGCAGTTTGCCATCGGTTCGTGGGCTTGAAGCTGCTCTCTTTTGCGCTACAGCAAACCTGTGATTCCAGCCCTGAAAAGCCAGCTCTCTTTGTTCAGGCAGGGTTTCAGCCAAACTCTCCAAGCAAATCAAATATTGCGAATACAGTCGGGCCCAGCTCAAAGTGGAGGCAAGGGAAATGGCTTGCTTTTTATCATAAGCAGCAAGTGCCTGACTTAAAAGTAAGGCGGCCTGATCCGTTTTTCCCAAGGCTTTATATACTTCGGCCTGTCTCTGAATGTTTTCAGGAAGCTGAGGCAAATCTGGGTAAAGCGCCAGGGCTTTTAAATAGGCTCCTTGCTCCTCATAGGCAGCCGCCAGATAGGGCCCCAAACTGGGTTCGGCCTGTTGCGCCCAAGCCCTTTCCAATAAATTTAAAGCTTCTGAGGCATATCCCTGGGCACGCAAATGCTGAAACCAGTGAAGAAGCCACCCGGCTGGCAAAGCTAAAATTGAGTTTGAACCCAACCATTGCCAGACCTTGAAACGCTCGGGGCTCTCCCAAAGCACAAATGCCCACCAGGCGAAGACCTGCAAGGGATACAAACTGGTTTTCGCTTGATTAAAAGCCTGTTGAGCGGCAGGAAAATTTCCCTGCCGCCCCAAATAGGCACTGGCCCCAGCCCAGAGCAACCCTATGTCCCATTCAGGGAAATAAAACTCCAGAAATTGCTTTAAAATCTGAAGACTCAAACGGGAGTGAAACTGATTCAAAAGTTTGAAGCAGATCTGCTCCATTTGAGACAAATTCTGACTGACAGCTAATTTTAAAATTTCTAATTTCCAAAGCGGAAAGGAACTTCCTTCACTGAAAAGCGTTTCAAGCTCGGACAAAGCCAGGGAAAAAGCATCGGTTTCGGCATTTCGCCACAAACAATAGGCGCGCAGATAGGCCTGCTCAAGACGTTCAGCAGGGGAATGCCGCTCTGGCAGAGAATCGGATAGATATTTCTGACAAAGCGCATTGAGCATCGATTCAAAATTTTGCATATCCCTATTCTAGGCTGCAGCCAAAGCAAAGCAAACCTCAATTGCTTTTTTCAAGAAACGTTTTCATCGCCAGCGATCAAAAAGTCTATGTTATGATAAAAACCAGCCAAACTGAATAAAATCAAGCGTTTTAAAAAGCTAAATACAAATCAAGATTAATATTAAGTTAATAAACTGAGATTGGGTATCCGGGGGAATAAAATCTAAATCATGGATCTTTCAGCACTTTCTAAGATCTCATCCAAAAAAACGCAGAATATGCAAGATGAGCGTCAAAAGCGATTTGACAGGCTCTATCGTATGGGCGCAGAATATCTGAAACGAGCAAAAAAAACGGATTTCAGTGATCGTTCTTTGGTCAAAAAAGCGGGAATCTGTTTCAGTCAGGCGATTGAAAATAATCGCAGAGATCCCCGTCCTTTGGTCAAATTGGGCTATATCTCCACTGTTTTTCGAGACACAAAATTGGCAACCCGCTATTTAAATGAGGCTTTGCGACTGGACCCAGAGAACAAGGACGCAAAAAAACTCTTGGCACATATTGAAAAACAGTCCACCCAAGCAATTAAAAATTTGAAAAAGGACAAGGGGCTGAGCTTACAAAAGGTTCAAAAACTTTCTGAAGCCGCCCCCGTTACAGGCAAAGCCTTTTATCTCCAAACCCAGGAACTGATACTGACTCAAATTCGCGAATCCTTTGAGCGGATGCAAGGCATTCAACCCACTTTGGTGCCGATCAACCTGCAAAAATTTGAAGAAATTCATCAACAGCTTGAAACCAATTATGAAGAGCTCAATCAAAAGCTCGATCAACTGGAAGAAGAGGGATTTGATATTGAGCCCCTTGAAAGAGACTTTCAGAAATTAGAAGTCAATCTCAATCTGATGGAGGATACCTGCAAGCTTTCACGCAAAATGATTGCCCTGAAAAAATCTATTCAGGAAGAAACCAGCAAGGTTCAAGACTGGAATCAGGTTCTGGAGATGCATCCTGCCCCAGAAAAAAAAGCTGAAATTGACAGCCATTTTGATGAAATGATGGATCGCAGCGATGAACTCGCTGATGAATTGGATGAACTGGAAGGCTCTGGTTTTGATATCCAAGCACTGATGAAATATTACAACCAGTTTTCAGCGGCATGTCATCGTCTTGAAAAACTCCTGGAAGATTAAGTTATAAAATTGAAATATTTGGGTATAAAGAAAAACAGCATTGTATTTGAAGCGCCTGTGAGTCAGAAAAAAGAGAGGTTCAGTGTATGCAAGGATTAGGTGGTGGTAGCTCTATGATTCGGGGAACAGGGCCCTTAATGGCTCCCAGTTCCATTGCCCCTACACGTACAGCGACGCCAACAGAACAACCAACCAAGACAACAACCCCCAACCCTTCTGCTTTTGAACCCAAAGCGACCCAAGTCATTACCACCGACAAAGAAGCCATTTGCTCTGCGGTAGACAATTGTCCTCAACCCGATGGTTCAACCCCTGAAATTCCAGATGAAAGCACAGGTTTTGAACAAGAATCGGTAGAAAGCTTGGATCAGGGTTTTGAAGCTGAGACAGGCGAAGTCGCTGAAAGCGGCGAATCAAATGAAACCGAAGCCACTGATGAATCAGGCGGGTCAGACGAAACCGAAGCCACCGATGAATCAGGCGGGTCAGACGAAACCGAAGCCACTGATGAATCAGGCGGGTCAGATGAAACCGAAAGCAGCAGTGGAACAAGCGAGTCGGGAGGAACTGAAGCGGCTCAGACAGATAAGGATGGAAACGAAGCTCCCTCCGTAGCCGCTCATGCGCCCCAAGATCTCTCACTTTCAAAAATGGCAGCCATAGGTGGAAAAATAGGCACAGGGGCAGCTAAAATCAATGAAGCTGTACAAGCTGTGCGCACACAAAATCAGGGAAAAACCCCCACAGCCTCCGCTACACCGGGTGGTGCAGCCAAAGTCAATTCTCATTTGACCACAGCGAAAAACATCGGCACTTTATTGGATGGGGATGCCAATGCCGCCGATATCAAAGCGGGTTCCGAGCTTTTGGGTGATGCCTCAAAAGCACTTCAGAATTCTACACGTGCCGCACAAGTCGGACAGGTACTTGGACAAGCAGCGAAGGTGGGTACGCTTGTCGGTTCAACCGTCAATCTTGTAACGACGGTTTCGAACGGCCAATTACAAGCCAATATCGCCAAAGCAGCAGAAGATCCCTCGGCTCAAAATCTCGGTGCGGTTGCAAATGACAGCAAAGCCCTGACCACAGCAGTTCAAGGCGTCACCAATGGTGCCAAGGGCGCTCAGGCGACCCTCGATGCAGTTCACGCGGCTTCAACCGCAAGAACCGCAGCCACCACAACGGGTCGCGTAGCTCTGCGCACAGCAGAAACGGGTGCCCACGTCGCAGCAAGTGCTAGCCGTGCTGTGGGCCGTCTGGCTCCAGGCGTCAATGTTGCCATGGCCGTTGTGGACACAGCTGTCGCGGCCACCGACATCGCCAAAGCGGTGCAAAATCCCACCACAGATAATGTTGTAAACGCAGCATTTAGCAGTATTACCGCAGCGGGCTCGATTGCTGCGGCTTCTAATGTTCCGGTGGTATCTCAAGTGGGCGCCGCCGTAGCAACCGTTTCTGATGCCGCCAAATTGGTCTACAACAATCGGCATGAAATTGCGGCTGCCGCTGATAAGGCTGCCACGACAGTCACCAACGCAGCCAGCAATGCCGTCAGTGCCGCCAGCAGTGCTGCCAGCAGCGCTTATACCTGGGCTAAGAGCTGGTTTTAAGCCATGAAATACGCAGTTAAAGAAAAATCAAACGCCTGGATAGATGTCTCCTTTCAGCTATCAAACGCTGAACTGGCCATGAAACAAAGGCAAATTGAAACCCGCTTGCCACAAAAACCCAGCCCAGATGAGCTTAATAAATTGGTTCGTCAAACGAGCATGCGTGATGCGGTACAAGCCTATTTAAAAAAGGAAAGTCTGACCACTTGGGGGCTTCCTCGCTATAAAGTTGTACAGGAAGCCACTGAGTCTGGTCTAAATTTTATTTCCAGGCTCTCCTTGCTTCCAGAAATCAAACTGCCAAACTATGAAAACCTACAGTTAGAAGTCAATCCTGTGCCCATGCCCACCGAAGAAGGCATGCAAGCAGAACTGTTTCAGTTGAAATATTTGGTCTCTAACCCTGTAGAAGTTACGCGCGGTATTCAGTGGGGCGATATTGTAGAATTGGGTTTTAGCGCCTTTGACAGCGAAAATCAGCCCATTCCCTTGAGCACCCGTGAACGTCAGTCCATGATTATCAACGGTGCACTGTTTTACCCTGAATTTTTAGAACAGATTTTGGGCCTGAAAGCAGGAGAAAAATTTGAATTTCAATTCAAAGCCCCTGCTGATTATTTTCATCCACCTGCTCAGAACCAGGCAGTTACCTACCGCGGAATGGTTTATCAGGTGATGGAACCCCAGCATGTGCAATCTGATCAAGAGTTTCTCGAACGCGTGGGTGAGTTTGAAAATATGGACGCCCTTTACGCACAAATTGCCGAAGATGTCTTGATTCACAATCAAAATGCCTGGCAGAAAGAATTGCGTCAAGCCGTGGTTCAGTTGCTCAATCAAAATACAGAAGTAACATTTTCTGAAGAACTCTTGCAATCTGAACTGCGCTCAGAGTGGGAAAGACTGGAGCGGGATCCTTTAATCGCATTGGGATACGCCGAAACCATACTGGAACAATCCTGGCTGGCTTGGCAAAGTTTGCCCCCTCTCAAAGAACAAACTAAAAATAAGCTCAAAAACAGTTTGATTCTGTATCAAATCGTTAAAGAACAAAATCTCACCGTAGATCCCAGTGAGGTGATAGCGCTCATGATGGCCACGGCTGATACTTTCGGTGGAGACAGTCCTGAAGCCTTGTTTATGGAATTAAAACGAAGTAAAAAGCTCGATTCTCTCGTAGCGCAGTTTGAATCTGAAAAAGCTGTCGACTACCTCATGGGTCGGTTAACGGTTATTTGTCAGGGAGAAGTTTTGATTTCACCTCAAGCGGAATAAGCCCTGCAAATTGTGTTAAAATGGGGTACTTCCTGCGTTCTGGAGACCTCCATGTCAAAATATCTGCCTTTGCTCTGTAGTTTGGCTTTGTTTTCCTGCCAATTGCCCTCTTTCTTGCCACAAACTCAACCGACAGCTCGTTTTCTCGCTCAATCAAGCATTCAAGCTTCAGCGATTTCCGGGCAAACCATTGTCCGTCTGAAACCAGGCAATGCACCTGAAGCATTCGCACAGAAACATGGGTTACGCCTCAAACACAGCTTGGGCTTGGGCATGTATGTCTTTGAAGGGCTCAAGCCCTTTTCCGTTTTGGCGAGCGATCCGGCTGCGGTTTGGGCAGAACCCGATTACAAAATTCAATTGCCAGCCATGCAAGGGCGCAATCTCTCGGCCCCCCTCCCCCGCGTAGAGAATCCAATGCTGCCCAATGATCCCCTGATTCCAGCAGAATACGGATTTACCCTGACAGGCACAGATAAAATCTGGCAACGTCAGCCCGGACGCCCCGAAGTGATTGTCGCAGTCGTAGATTCAGGCATTGATGCCAGTCATCCTGAATTGCAGGGCCAGGTCGTGGAAGGCTTTGATTTCACAGAAAAAGTACCTGTTCCTGGTGGAATGCATGATGGCTATGGCCATGGCACCCATGTCGCAGGTGTGATTGGCGCCAAAGCCAATAATGGCATCGGCATTGCAGGTATTGCACCGGGATGCCGTCTGATGCCCGTACGTATTTTCAATAATTGGGGAAGTTCCGAAGGGGGCCTCTCAACTCAGGCGATTCTCTGGGCTGTGGATCATGGAGCCAAAGTGATTAACGCCAGTTGGGGCAGCCCCATGTTAGGTGAGGCCGCCAA
Organism: bacterium (Candidatus Blackallbacteria) CG13_big_fil_rev_8_21_14_2_50_49_14; assembly: GCA_002783405.1. Lineage (NCBI taxonomy): Bacteria > Candidatus Blackallbacteria > bacterium (Candidatus Blackallbacteria) CG13_big_fil_rev_8_21_14_2_50_49_14. Next base: position 117,018 of record PFGG01000065.1, read on the forward strand.
AGCGGCCTATGAATACGCCATCGCCAAAGATGTGGTTTTTGTAGCTGCCGTCGGCAATTCAGGCAAAGAAGACACCGAATATTATCCTGGCGCAAGCCCTGAAGCCATCGGTGTTTCTGCCGTAAATGCTGATGATCGTTGGGCCTCTTTTTCAACCTTTGGCGAATGGGTGGATCTGGCGGCCCCCGGTGCAAATGTGCTCTCAACCTATCCCCTGGCCCTGGGCAATGGCTATAAAATCATGGATGGAACCTCCATGGCTGCCCCCTTTGTCACGGCTGCCGCCGCCTTGGTGCGCAGTGAACACCCCGATTGGAGCCAGGCACAGGTGCGTGCGCAATTGGAGCGCACAGCCAAAGACGTGATTATGACAGGAAAAGACAAATATTCAGGCTTTGGGCGTGTCGATATTGCCCGAGCGGTTCTGGAGCCTCTTCCAGCCCGCCCCTGATGTCGGATCGCTTACTTTTAGAAGAGGCTTGCCCGGCCTCGCAATCGCTGAGCTGGAAAATTCATGCCCAGGCTTTTGCACAGGAAGGCATGCAAGCCTGGTTGGATTTTCGTATCCCCTACAGCGTGACCGGCAATATAGCCCTGGCCCGCCAAAAAGCCTATGTTTTATTTGAAAGCCTGCCACAGGGCACAGATCCTGTCTATGTCTTGGAGCTGGGAGCTGGCCCTGGTTTTTTTGCCTGGCATTTTCTTCAGGCCTGGCAGGAGCTGGCCCCAGACAGGCCAATACATTACCTTTTAACCGACTTTTCCCGTGCCACGCTCGAAGGGGTGGCAGCACGCCCCGCCTTTCAGGTCATGGTTGAAACGGGATGCCTGGGTATTTTTCAATTGGATACCCCAAGACCTGAAGCCCTGGTCGCCATTTCAGAAGTTCAGTTCGAAATCCCCAAGCAGCTTCATGCCATCATCGGCAATTACTATGCCTGCACCTTGCCAACCACGCTTTTGTGTTGGCAGGAAGAAAGACTGCAGGAACGCTGGTGTAAAACCTGGCTGCACCTGCCAGAGGGTTTTCCAGATCTCAGCCCTGAGCAAAGTCAAGCCCTCAAACAGTGGGTTTTAGAGCTTGCTGTTTCGCAAAAGATCTCTGCGCAAGCCCTGCAAAACCTGCATGCAATTTTTAGTCAGGAATCCCCCGACACCTTGAAAAAGCTGACCAAATGGGCCGAAGTTCTGCCTTTTGAACTCATGAATGAATTGGATGAAAGCAGTTATTACGAACCAATTCAATTCTCGGGTCTTTCAGAGAAAGAAATTCAACTGCTCTTGAACGCAGGCCAAGCGCTGAGAGAGCAAAGTTTTCCCTGGCCCCAGGGGCTTTGGGAACGGCTCAAGCAACTGGAAAACTGGCTAGCACCCAATGCGCTCTTCTTTTTATCGGATAAGGGTTACTACCTCAGCTCGCAAAGTGTTCCTGCCGATCTCTCTCAACCTTCCCTGCATGGAAACACCCTGGCCTACCCCCTGCATCTGGATCTCATCAGTGATTGGTTGCGCCTACATGGCTGGCAGACCGCACATACTCCCTATCCTTTTGATCCCCTGCAAACCTTGGTCGCAGCCTGGAGGCCCAGCCCCCAGAACAGCTGGAGAGAAAACTTTGCTGCCCATTTTATTTTGCAAAACAATAATTTAGATGCCGCCCGACTGGTGCGTGCAGCTCAGGATTATCAGACCCAAGGCGATGATCAGACCGCTGTGGGCTTTTACCAAAAGGCACTGCGTTACCGTCCCGGAGAGCCCCGCATTGTGCATGAACTGACAGCTTGCCTGATTCGGCTGGGAGCCTTTCGCTTGGCGGAAGAAATGCTCGATATTCCGGTGATCGATCTATACCAGCAATTTGATTTTGATTATCAACGGGGCCAGATCGCTTTCTTTCTGGGGGAACCAGCGCAAGCTATCGAGTCTTTTCAGCTCTCACTCATCGAGCAGGGAGAATACGCAAGCGTTTATTACAGTCTGGCCTTGTCCTATTTGGCATTGGCACAGGAAGCAGAAGCAAAAGACAGCCTAAAAAACTGTCTGAAACTGGAACCCCACCACAGCGCAGCCCAAACGCTCTTAGCTAAAATTCAGACCCCCTGAATTCTGCCCGATAGCACTGGGACAGGCTACAATAGAAGCACCTTGATCCTGGAAACGAAGCTATGCGAATTATTCTCTACACTGGCAAAGGCGGTGTAGGCAAAACCACCCTTTCTGCCGCAACAGCCTTAAAAGCGGCCCAAATGGGATACCGAACCCTGATTATCAGTACAGATCCTGCCCACAGCCTGTCCGACTCTTTTGACTTGCAACTCTCCGATGAACCCACTTCTATCCGTGAAAATTTATGGGGCCAGGAGATTAACGTTCTCAAAGATATTCACAAATATTGGGGGGAGCTTCAGGCCTCTTTAAGTGCACTCTTAGTCACCAAAGGCTTCGACAATGTTGTGGCCGATGAATTAGCGGTGATGCCTGGTATGGAAGAAGTGGCAAGCCTCTTACATGTGCATGAAAAAGCGCAATCTGGGCAGTTTGACCTGATTATTCTGGATTGCGCCCCCACGGGTGAAACCATCCGCTTGATCAGCATGCCCGATATCATTGACTGGTATATTGAGAAAATGTTTTCGATATCCCTGAAAGGCGCAGGCATTTTCGAGCCTGTGCTGAAATCAGCCTTGGCCATTCCAGGTCAGGCCGTATTTAAAGCCATTCAAACCCTTTTTGGCGGTGTAACCGCCTTACAAGCGCAATTGATCGATCCTGCAATTACCTCGATCCGAGTCGTGATGAACCCTGAAAAAATGGTCTTGAAAGAAGCCCTGCGCTCGTTTACTTATTTTTCATTGTTTGGCTACAATGTTGACTTGGTCTTACTCAACCGCATTGTTGAAGAAACAGGGGATTCTGAACTCTTACAGAGCATGCGCACGGTCCAGGCGGGGTATATCAGCCAGGCCAAAACATCATTTACGCCAGTGCCCATGAAACAAATCCCCCTCTTTGTGGGTGAGATTGTCGGGCTTGAAAACCTCGAAAAAATTGCAAAGGCGACTTTTTCAGCGCAAGAAGATCCCACCCAAGTCTATTTTCAGGAAAAGATCCAGGAAGTTCACAAACTGGAAGGTGGCGAATATCTTTTGAAAAGACGCTTTCCACCCTTTGAAATTGAACGGTTTGATTTGCGAAAAAAAGGGGATGAACTCATTCTCACGATCGGCAATGTCAGAAGATCGATTATTTTGCCTCAAACCCTGGCCATGCTTGAGCCTGTGAAGGCAGAATTTCGCAATGGAGAATTGCAGGTCAGGTTTCGCTGACTGTACGCTCGCGCAAACGTGCCAAGGTGTCCCGAATCGCCTGTTTTAAAATCCAGCCCTTTAAACTGGGAGATTGTTCCTGACCTTGCAATTGTTTTAAAAGTCGCAGAGCTTCAATCCGGGGAAAATAGTCCAAAACCTCAATCACACTGCGCAGCAAAGGCCACGGCAAACCTGAGTGAATTAGTTTTTCAAGCGTTGCAAGAATCCAACGTTCACCTGTTTTTGCCAATTGCACCAGCGCAATACGTTGCCAAGCCAAGGGCCATTCCTGCAGATGATCCAAAAGATAGTTAATCGCCTGGGGCTCGCGACTGGTTCCCAAAATTTCAAGGGTTTTTATTTTCTGCTGCGAATCCTGAATACTTTCAAAGTATTCAATCAGACGTTGAAACGCCTCAGGCGTTTTAAATTCAGCCAAAGCCTGCAGTACGGGGAAATGCTGATCGGTAGGTTCACTTAGATTCAAACGCTTCAGTAAAAGCGGAAAAACAGAATCCAATTGCAGCTTGCCCAAAGCCATCAGACAAATCGCACGCAATTCAGAATTAGACTCAGCTTCGGCTGACTGCAAAAGCTGAGACAAAAGCGTAAAAGCCTGAGTGGCTTTCAGATCTCCCAACGCTTCAATCGCGGCATAGACCACCCCGGTGTCCGAATCCTGAAGACAGGCCATCACCGCTGAAATGACTTCTGAAGCACGTGTTTTCGCCAAAATACGCAAGGCTTCCCGCCTTAACTCAGGATGGCTTTCCTCAAGCATCGGCAGAAGGGGCTGCCAACGCAAATCTTTGCCAAAACTACTCAAGCTTTTTAATAGCGCCAATTGCAAAGGATGGGGAGACAGGGGCAAGAGCTGCCAAAGTTCGTCTTGACCTTCAACGCAACCCTTCTTTAAAAGGGCTTGAATCAATAAAACACGCGCCTGAACATGCTGGATTTCATGCAAGGCCAAACGCAAATCCTGGGCTTCATAGCGCACCAAAAGAGAGAGGGTCTTGGGCTCTCTTTGCGGTGAAATCAGAGCCCAATTCAATACAGCCTTCAGCGAAGCAGACCCCCAAGCCACCAATAAATCTTCAATCTGTAAACCGTGCTCAGGGTCTTCGAGAAACTGCGTAAGGCATTCTGCCCAATGAGAAGCTGAACTTATATTCCAAAGAACCAAAACCAAGCGGAGATTTTCAGAGGCTGCCTGCTTCAGCAGCGCACCCAATTCCTGTGCAGAAAGGGTCTGTTGATTGACCAGGTGCGCAAACAAGGCTTGCCAGTCTTCAATAAATTCTTCGGGCACGTGAAATTGAAGGATTTCAGGCAAAATGCGCAAGCCCCGTTCACGCAAGATTTCTAAAATCAGTTCACGGGTTTCCGCTGAAATATCTTCGCAAACCCAGCGCCAGAGGTTTTCTGCTCCCCCCTTTAAACGCCTCAGCGCCAATGCTGCACGCAGTTGGTCGCCTCGCTCAGCCCGCATCAAAATTTGTATCAGCCAAGAAAGACTTTCTTCATAGGGTTCAAGCCGCAAGAGCAACTCAAGCCCTTCTCGCACAAAAAGAGGGTCTTGGCTTCTTTGGAGTTCTTGCAATAAAAAGGGAAGCATCAGATTTCCAAAATTTAGCAGGTACTGTAAGAGGCGTTGACGCAAAAGTGCAGATGAAGACTGTTTTAAGAGACGCAGTGCAATCGGCAACCCGCCGGTGTTTTGAAATCCCTCTAAAAAATATAGACTGTTTTCCTGAGCCTGGGGGCTCATTTCACGTAAGCTCAAATGTTGCAAACGCTGACAGACCACATCCCCATTGCGGTTTAAAAGCGGCAAAATTTGTAGAAAAAGAACCGAAGAAGCCTCAAGAAACTCTGGTAGAGCATCCAGAGCACCCAGCCCCCCATAACGCGCCAATAACTGATAGGCCTGTTCCTGTTCTGAGGGCGGGGTATCTGCTCCAGCCTGTTCCAAAAGCAGACTTTCCAAAAGGGCTCTCAGCTCTAAAGGAGCAGACTCTGGCAACTCCAAACAATTGAGTTTGAGTCCCCAACGCAAGGCCAATAAATAAATCGACTTGCCTTTCTCTGGTGGAATTTCCAATAAACGCTGAATCAAATGGATCTGATCGGCCCGAACAAAACGGTAAATCTGATTCAAGCCTCTGCTTAAACTGGTTTCAACCAAAGCAGCCCGCGCTTCATCCGTTTCATCGCAGAGCCACACCGCAAGGGCCATCAGTTCAGAAGCCACCAATTGTGCGGGATCTTTTTGCAATAAAGCCTCAAGTTGCTGGCCAATATTTTCTGCGGCATCTAAAAGCGCAGGTTTAAGTTCTGAAGGGGTTTTCGGCAAAACGAGTAAATCCTTTAATTGCAGCATGACCCGGTAAGAGGCAGTATTGCTCAAGGTCTGCAAAACCTTCAGAACCACCTCAGGCTGGGCATCTGAAAGCATTTCCAAAAGATAATTTTCCACTTCCTGGCTCCAGGGTTGAGCGCCCAAAGCTTCGACTGCTTTTTTTCGTACAAAATAATGTGGATGTTTTAAACAATCAGCCAACCAGGCTTGCAGTTCAGGATCGGCCAAAGGGCCAATCGCCTGTACAATATGCGCCACCAAATCCCAATCTTTACTTTGTAATAATTGCAAAAGCCGTTCACGCGAAGCAGGCCCATGGGGCATGCGATAGAGCAAAGCTTTGAGAATCGGAGCCCGCAATTCCCAGCAAAGCGGATCCTGCAAAATCAAGAAAAACAGGTCTTGTATCCCGGCATCCAGATTGAGACTGATTTCAATCAGCAATTCCAGAGCTGAAAGACGCAATTCAGGCTCGCCATGCAAAAGCAACTGACTCAGTACACCAACCGATCGCAAGGCATCCTGCGCAACCATCTGCTGAAGAATACGAAGTGACTTATCATGACTCCAGGCCCGCTCAAGTTCAGCTTCAAGTGCCTCAAACGACTTCATAGACGCACACTGCCAATCGCAATTTCCTGTTTTTGAGAATCCACATAGAGTGTCGCACCTGAAAAATCTTGATCAAAATAACGTGAATAGCCCCCAATCGTCACCGTCACCCCAGCATAAATATGATCGGTAATGATAATTTTACCTGTGTGGCTGGAGACCGGAATTTGACTGAGCTGCTCTGAAATTTCGTTCACCCTGAGCAATAATTGTTCTCGCAAGGCTTCTAAGGCAGATAATAATTCACGTGTATTCTGGCGCACTCTTGCAAAGACCAGCGATTCACCCACCCTGTCCAATTTTTGGCGATAATATTCAAGACGTTTTTTTAAAAGAATTTCCTGGGTTTCTAAAACAGGATCCATCCCCACTTTTAAATAGGTCTTGGTATTGGAGGGCGAACCTGCAATCCGGGCCTGGATTCTTTTTCCGGCAGAGACAACCCCCCCCGCAATTTGCCCTTTGCCTGAATAAAACCCAACTTTGACCTCATTTCTGGCATGCACCTGACTGTGAATGACAATATCTGAAACAGAAACTGAATCCAAAGCCAAAACCTGAGAATGTTCAATAAAACGACTTTCCAAGTTCTGTCCTGCCACAATCCGGCTGTTGCGATTGCCCACCATTCCCTGCCGGGCCAATAAATGTCCCTGAGATTTAATCCAGGCAGCTTCAATCGTACCGTCTACCAAGATATCGCCCAAAGCTTCAAGGGCATAGCCCTGAAAAACAGTACCATCCACCAATACTGTTCCTGGGAAATAGATATCACCCGTCGAGGCCCCTATTTCAGCGACATGAAAAACAGGCTCTACGTAGACGGTATTGCTGCGCACCCGAATCCGCCCTGGAATACTGGAAATCAAAAGATTGGAATCATGCGCAGCAACCTCTGCTCCTCGAGAGGGGCCAAAAGGCAAATCATGCCCTTTTTTCTGAGGCACCTGTCGCTTGAGAAGATTCATGCCCGGCTTTCCAGGAGATGGGGGATGCCGACGCATCAAAGGAACGCCCATCTCCACGGTTTTCATCAATTGCAAATTATGAAAATCAACCCGTTGATCAGACAAAACCAAGGGTTGGCCTGAATGGGGTGGCTCTTCTACCAGGGCTTCAAAATAGGCGTCTTCACCGTCCACAGGAAGCTCTCCCTGTGCAACCAATAAACGCACCGGCACTTCACTCTGAATCAGTCGCTCCAGAATATCTGGCAATACCCCATAGACAATCCGCTGTTCCCGCAAAAGCAGAATCAAATCATCCAGACAGGCCTGCTGCCCCCCATAGGCTGGGGTCAGAGAGATCCAGGCCTGCATGCGATCCTTGCTAAGCTCCAAATCAAGTTGATAAGGTCTGGCTTCCGCAATCGTACAGGCCAAAGGATTCTGAGGTGCTTGATAAATTTTGAGGAGAAAGGATTCCCAGATTTCTTCAAACAGAAAAAAATCCAGAAAGTCCTGCTCCTCAAGGAAATCTCTCAAGTCAGAACCCTGTGGAGGGTCTGCCCCTGGAACCGGCTCCCAACGGGCCAAGACCGTGGAGCCCAAATGTTCAAAACTCAGTGACATCCAAAACCCCGAAAAAGGCTCAGGGCGTTTCAGTCTCCGATTTGGTTTCAGGCTCTGCGGGCCCTGCAGGCTCAGCGTTCTCTAAGTCGCTATCCCCCAGCATTTTACCTAATAATTCAAAATCGACCTGATCCATATCCACATCAATCAGGAAAACACCTTCAGCACCGCCGTCCTTGTAGCTGCCACCTGCCATCATCGATTTCATGGCCTGCAAAGTAGGCAAAAGGGTTTGAACCTCTTCATCTTCACCCATGAAAAGTTTCACCAAACTCACTATTTTGCCGAGATCCACGAAGAACATGCCAGCATCTTCCTGAAGCGCGTATTTTTCACGCAAGGCTCTGAAATAGCCATTGTCATCCAGGCTGCTGTCCTGCGCATGGGCGTAGTCAATCGCAGATTTCAAGGCGTCCATATTGCTGCCAAAAAACCACAGGTTTCCAACACGGGTATAGCCGGCCTGAATCCCCATTTCATTTTTAAGCCCTTGAGCTGCAGGGGTCATATTCGCCATATACAAAGGCGCTCCCCGATAATGGGCCTGAGGCGTTTTCGGAAAGGTAATATTCAGGGCCTGTTTTTTCTTTTGTTTGCCCTTTTTCTCAGCGCCTGTCTCAAGCGCATCAAAATCAAGTATTAATTTCTGAGTAAGGGTCTTCAAAAAAGCATCGTTGTTTTTGACACCCAAATAGATCACAGTATGCGGAGGCTGGGCTACAGTTTTGACGGTTTCAGGGTAAAACATCGCCAGACCGACACGTCCATCACTGTGAGAGAGTATATCCTTGTCAAGATCCAGATGGGTCAGAGAACGGAAACCTTTGTAAACAATTTCATCAATCATCTGACGTGCTTCAGCCTGATCTGCCAAAAATGATTTCAGCCCCATGGGCAAAAGATGAAAACCTTGAGAAGCCCCAAACAGCAAAGGTCTTTCAGGCGCAGCCTTCAAAACAGTCCGCAAGGGGGCCATGGGATTGCGAATAGCCTGTTCTGCCTGGCGCAAGTATTTGCGCTGGGGGGTGTCGGGCCCGTCCTGGCGAAAAGTCACAAAGGATTTCAGACGCAACCCTCTTTTGTTTATATCCAAACCCATCGCAAAGCTATTGTAGAGGTTAAAAGATTTTTCAAGCTCCTGAATAACTTCTTGGGATTCTTTTTCTGAGCTTTCGGGAATCAGGTTGGCAAATTTTTTCAAATTGCGGGGATTAAAGTAAACCCAGAACTTTTCTTTTTCCATGGATTTAAGCGTTCCCGCAAACTGACTGTCTGTGCCCAAGGATTTTCCTGAGGCAGCCGCTTGAATCGCTTGCTCTAAGAGAGAACGGCTGCCAAAAAGTAAGGTATTGCCTGAAAGGGTCATAAACACTTCAGCTTTGGCTTCTTTTGCCCCTTCTTCTTTTTTAGCAAAGCCGTAAAAAGTATGTCCTTGATAGTCAAATTCCTGAAGCAATTTATCTTTATCAGCAGTCGCTTTATCTTTCAGCTTGGCAACCACACCTGGAAAAAGTTTTTGATCGGCAATATCAACGGCAATCAGAGCAGGCAAGGCTTCTTTGGCAGTAACATTTTTTTCGTAAACGGCAGCAGAAACATGGCTGCCAAAGAGAGGCACCAAATCTTTTTCTGCATCCAGGCCCAGCCCCTGCCCAAGTGCGGGCAGAATGTCTTTCATTCCATCTTCCACCATGGTTGAAAAAGGTTTACGCCCTAAAAAATAAGACCAGTCATTTTTATCTGTACTGATTGCCATAAAGGCATCTGCACCGGGGGGAGTATAGCGGAGATTATCTTCAAGACTGGCCCAGGCCGGCGTTATCCAAAGACTCACAGCAGCTAAACTGCTCAGTAGGGAAAGAGAAAGTAATTTAGACTTCATCAAAAAGCTCCTTGCTCAATTTTGGGGCCAAATTTCAAATTCCTGTGCAGGCCATTCAGGCCGCAAACACGTTTCAGTATAGCCTGTTTAAGAGGCGAAGAGTACCCTGGTTTGCTTTGCGCTTTCCAGCATCAAACTTATACTTATATTAAATCTACCTTAACCAAAAATTAATATTATTTTTGGTTTTCCTCACAAGAATATTTAAGTTTAATGCTATAAAAGATTAAAGAAAGATTAAATTCACGCCCTCTGGGAAGGATGCCTCAACATGAATTTCTCCCGCGCCAGTCTTGCCTTTACCCTTTTATTCAGCACGGTTCTCAGTGCCTGTGGTACACAAACCCTGACCGTAGCCACCCAATCCCCCCTCCAAAGCGCTTCTGTTCAAGCCGCTGCCCGTCAAAGCACTCAAACCCAGAAATCTCCTGTAAAAACAACGCAAGTCACCGTCAACAATCTTTCTCAAGAAAAACAGGCTTTGGCTCTGCAACCCGTTTCCGCTGAAACAGTTAAAGCCCAGCTTGAACTGCGGGCTCAAAAGGCTACCCCCAAAGCAGACGAAAACACGCCCCTGTATAGCGCCACTGAACTTGATGCCCTGAAAAAATTAGAAGCTTCACTTGCAGACCAAATCAAAGAAGAAGACCAAAAGAATGCTTCTACACAGGGTTTTAAAACAAAATCTGCCGATCATGGCAAAGATATTGAGATTGAGATGTTTCTTTATAACCCCAAATACAGCAAATCTGCTAAGTTTTGGGGCATCGACAATGCCAATGAATTGCTCATGGCAGGTCGTTCTCCCTTGCGCCGTTGGTTATTAAAACGAAAATTTGAAGGGCTTTGGGCTCCCCGTGGTTTTGAACAGCAAATTCTTTTCTGGGTAGAACAAGCAGATTTGCTTAGAATTACAGGTGTCAGCCGTGATCAAGCTTGGCTTTTGGTCGCAAACGGGATTACCAGCGTACCCGATCTGGCCCGTCGCAATGTGATTGAGCTCGGTGCCCTCAAGGTATCTTTGGCTCTAATGGCCTTTCAATATGGCATGGATGCTCCCAGCCTCGATGAGTTAAAAGACTGGACCGAAGAAGCAAAAAGCCTTGAGCCGCTGATTTATTAAGATCGTTTCAAAAAGAAGAGTGGAGACAAAATGATTCGCGTAGACAATACCTCAACCGTCACCGTTCTGCGGAGCCTGCAAAGCCCCAGCCCCGCAGCAGTTGCTTTGAAAGCTACTGAAAACACAACTTTGCCAGCTCAGGGAACAGATAAACTGAGCTTGTCTACTCCGCGCCCTGTTGCTGCCGCAACAGGCAATTTAAGTGCTGCCCAGCGTTTGGCGCAAGCCACACCGCTGAGTCTTTTCGATTCACCTCAAGTTCCCCCCTCCATCAAAGCGACGCCTTTAACGCCGCCTGGCCAGATAGCCCAAAAACCCTCAACCCTTGAAGATGGTTTAAATACGAATGAAGACTATCAAATGGCCTTTAAATGGGTTGAAACCGTAACAGGTAAACCCATCGCCTATCAAACCCCCGAGTCTCAGAAAGCCTATATCGCTGCCATTCAAGGTAAACCTCAAGAAGCCTATGATCCCAAGGCTTTCTTGGCCTCGATCGGCGTAAAAGGCGCACATACCTATGGCCGGGATGACAAAGGCGTGCACCAGTTGCTCTCTACCATTGACTATACGCCCAACAGTACCAATGTCTCCAAAACCCTGCGCTTTGTTCAAAAAATCTTCTTCAGCTTCTTTAAACATTTCCCCAAAACCTTCAATTGGATCGCCGACAAAACCGACAAATACTACTTCACCCGCAAAGATGCTAAAAACAAAAGCTGGGAAAAAGTTCAAGTCCCACAACCCGCATTTAACCCTAAAGATCCGCTGGTTCCTGCCAATTTGATCAAACAGGTTTATGCCGATACCCATTCCGCAAAAGCCCTGAATTCAGGCTGGAATCCCGATGCGGCAACGCTGTTTAACTCCTATTTCCTGCATGCCGATCCCGATCAGATGGGTGCCCTATTTGATGACGATTTCCACATGGGCATCCCCGATGGTGTAGATGGCGAACAACATTACGGTTCTTATGCCATTGCCCGTCAACTGGGCTTTACAGATGCCCAGGCCCGCAGAATTGCAAAAGCCGATTTTGACATGGATCTCAACAATACGGTCTATGGAAACTCTGACGCTTTCCCCGACGGTTTGGTCAGCAAGCACTTCGATTTAAACAAAGACAAGCCTGAAGCAGAAGATACCCGCTTTATCTGGGCTCAACGTCACCTGGATGCAGCTGTAGAACTTGCCAAACGCGGCAAGTTTGAACAGGCTGAACAGGAATTGGGCTTCGGGCTGCACAGCATTCAGGATGCCTTTGCCCATGGCCATATCCGTATTACCTCTCACGCCGTGACGGGTGAAATTCCAGACGCTGTCAAATACAATCCTGTAGCGGCCTATGAAGCAACCCTGGCGACGATCGGTTATATGCACACCTATCTGAACCGGGTCATGTCCTAAGCTTCGTTCAGCCCCATGCAAAAACCCGTGACGAAGGATCTCTTTTCTGTTATTGTCATGACCATTGGCATTTCCGCCCTGGCACTGGCTTGTCTTTTGTTTTGGCTTCAGGGTCAATCCACCAGCCGCCGCCCCCAAGTCATACTGGAGCGTTTGAAAAATCTTCAGAACCTTGAAGTTTTACAAGCTCAATTGGTGGGTACTCAAAGTTTTCGTGAAGGGGCATCGATTCCCTTTGGCCACCATGAAGTCGTTGTATTGGCCCGTGGCAGAGCTGTTTACGGAGTCAATCTTGAAAAAGCCCAGATTGCAGGTTCAGGTAAAGATTTAAAACTCGAATTGCCAAGAGTGGAAGTGCTGCATGTCATTTTGAATCCCGACTCGATTAATTTTGCCGCCCCTCAAAAATCATGGTTTACCACCCAGGAAGAATTTGAGATTTTTAGAACCCGTGCAGCAAACCAGATGCAAATCGAACTCAATAAACAGTCCCGCTCCCCTGAATTGATGGCAGAGGCAGAAAAACAGGCCACGCGCTGGCTAACGCTTTGGCTTGAAAATCTGGGTTTTCATGATGCAAAGGTTAGATTTAAATACACCCACGCAGCTTCTGAAGCACTTCAGAGCGCAAGCCCTTAAACCCGCAAGAAAAAAGGGGCTGTCGACAGCCCCTTTATTTTACTTACATCACCACTGCTACATTTAATTTGCTGAGAAATCCTGTTTTGGCATCTTCAGCTTGAATTTTGGCTGCATCCTCAGCCGAAATCACAAAGTCAACTCCGCTTTCACTGGTGCCCGTCGCCTTTACAACCAAGGGATTGCTTCCTGCCCGCTGCACACTGTTCAAGCTGCGGTGATAGGCGATGATGCCTTCTGCAATGACACGATCAATATCCAATTCAAAATTGCCGATATAGACCTGTTGTTCATCGGTCACGACCGTGGGTGACATGGCGGGTTGCACGGTCAGGCCCGAAGCATCAATGATCAAGCCGGTATAGCCCTGGGGCTTAACCACTGGCTTGGCAGAAGGCTTCGGACTGGGCTTGGCGGTAGGTTTTATGATCGGCACTTTTTTCGGTTTGGCAGCCAAGGTAACCATGGCATACTGTTGCCCCGGAATCCAGGCCAGCGGAGAATCGGTAACCCCCAACCAGGACTGTTTATAACGCTCCTGTTGTCTGCGCAAGGTCTTTTCAAGATCAATCGCAGGGGCCAAGCCTTGCGAACCAAACATGGGCATTGAAAGATCCACCTCAACCGAACCATCACTGAGATAACGCTCTTTGCCAACAGGCGCGGCCTTGATCAAAGCAGAAACTTTCAGACGCACGGTATCGCTCTCAGTGACATAATTCTTAACAATGGTTTCTGAATCGACCTGCACCCCATTCACAATTTCTGCGAGTTGACGGTAGGCATCGGCTGTCGCTGCTCGTTTCGCCATCAAACGCTTTTGGGCTGAAGAACCATTCTCTGGGGGGGCACCACTGCCGGTAACGGTAATCATTTTCTGAGTCCAATCGATACTGCCAGAACCCATGGTCTGCATCACATTTACCGATTGAGCCTGGGTGGCCTGGGGCAAAATTGAAAGGCTGGCGGCAGAGACCAACAGAGCCGTAGAAAGTAGAATTTGTAAGCTTTTTTTCATGACGGTTGAGAAATTCTCCTTGGATTTTTTCCACTCTCATTATAAGTAGGAAATCGGGAATGTAAAGCGAGCTGGCTTACACTGCAAAAGTGAGTTTTTCAAGTTTTAAATTTTTTTTCAGATTTTTTTTGAACACTCGTTTGAAGCACCGTGTCTAAAAGTTTGGAGAGAGCAAAGACTTATCTTTGCCCTCTTTCCAATGGTAGAATCAACACCGTAATCACAAGGAGATTTGGAAATGAAACGAACAACCCCCTATCTGTTGGCACTTTCCCTGACGGGCGTGTTAGGTCTGGGGGTAGGGCTGGCGGCACCGCATCTGGCTCCGCTCGTGACACCGCCAGTAGAAGCCCAGACCAGAAATGTCCCAACTCTGAATAAACTCAATGAGGATTTCATCGCGATTTCTGAAACCGTCACACCGGCAGTGGTCAGTATTTCCATGAGCAAAACCCTGAAAAGCCCCGGAAAAAATCACCCCCAGATTCCTGAAGAATTTGAAGAATTTTTTGGCCTGCCGTCTCAGCCACAAGGCCCTCAAAAGCAACAGGGCGTAGGCTCTGGGGTGGTGGTCGATGCCGCCAAGGGCTATATTCTTACCAATAATCACGTGGTTGCAGATGCCGATGAAATCAAAGTCACGCTCAGCGATCGCCGCACGTTTAAAGCAAAAATCATCGGCACCGATCCCCGCACCGACTTGGCCGTGATTCAGGTCAATGGTGCAAAAGACTTGAAACAGGTTGCTTTGGGAGATTCCAAAGATCTTGAAGTGGGCGAATGGGTCTTGGCCATTGGCAACCCCTTCGGCCTGAGTTCCACTGTCACGGCAGGCATTATCAGCGCAAAGGGACGCGCCAATGTGGGCGTCGCCGATTTTGAAGACTTTATTCAGACCGATGCCGCGATCAATCCTGGCAACAGTGGCGGCGCCCTGGTGAATATCAAAGGGGAGCTGATTGGGATCAATACAGCGATTGCAACCCGCTCCAAAGGCTATATGGGAATTGGCTTCGCCATCCCCAGCAATATGGCCAAACAGGTCATGCAAAACCTGATTTCAAAAGGCAAGGTCAACCGTTCTCAACTGGGTGTTTTCATTCAAGCGCTGGATGATTCCATGGCCCAAGGCCTGGGATTGAAAGACAGCCGTGAAGGCATTCTGGTCAGTGGCGTGATCGAAGGCTCCCCCGCCGATAAGGCCGGACTGAAAAAATACGACGTGATTTTGCGCCTGAATGGCAAGACGGTCAACGACAGCAACCAGTTCAGAAACCAAGTCGCCATGACCCCAGCTGGTTCCACTCTGGAAATCGAAGTCTTACGCAATGGCCAACGCCTGAAGGTCAAACCCCAACTGCGCGAAATGGAAAGTGGCGGTAAAAACAACACCAACAATCAGGTGCCAGAACTCAACGATAAAAGAGGCTTTCAAATTCTGGAACTGAATCCAGCCCTGCGTCAGCAACTGCGGGTTCCCGCTCAGGTAGAAGGCGTGGTGGTCAATCAGGTCTCTCCCCTGAGTGATGCCTATGAAAAAGGTTTGCGTGAAGGCGATATCATCACCGAAGTCAACCGCAAGCCCGTAAAATCAAGTGATCAGTTCAATTCCATCTTCAATAAATTGAAGAGTGGAGACGTGGTTCTGCTCTCGATTCAGAGAGAGATGGCCTCGATCGTGATTGCCTTTGAAATGCCTTAAGGTTTAATTGAAAAGCCCCCCGAAAAATCAGGGGGCTTTTTTTATGGGCAGATTGCCCTGATTAAAGTTGACCGCGCATCATGCCGTTCCAGTACATTTGGGGCAAGCCATAGGCTTTCAGCATATACATGCTGAAACGTTCCTGTGACTGATCAAAGGGGAAGGATTCGACCGGTTTGCTGTCATAGTCGAATTCAGCCAGGATCAGGCTGCCATAGCCGGTAACCAGGGGGCAGGAAGAATAGCCATTGTAAAAGCCTGTCAGTGGACGGTTCTGCATATAGGCCATCAGGTTTTCAACCAGAACAGGCGCCTGTTTGCGAATCGCCGCACCGGTACGGGCCGTTGGCACATTGGTACAATCCCCCAAGGCAAAAATATCGGGAAACTTGGCCTGCTGCATGGTGTTTTTATCGATCTCCACAAAGCCAGCGGCATCAACCAATGGGCTCTGCTGAATGAAAGCAGGTGCACTCATGGGTGGGGTAACATGCATCATATCGTATTTGAGCACTTGTTCTGCGCCCGTATCGAGGTGCTTAAAGACAGCTTCCTGTTGAGCGCCCCGTACTTCAACCAACTCATTGCGGAAATGGGTATCGGTGATATCTTTGCGTTTGAGCACTTTTTCGAGCGCGGTTTTGTACTTGGCGACGCCAAAAATACTGGCAAGACCACTGGCGAAGACCATCTTGGTTTTGCTGCGCACATGGGATTTGCTGCGGAAATAATCCTCTGTCATATACAGGGCTTTTTGAGGGGCTCCACCACATTTGATCGGGGTGCCGGGCTGGGTAAAGATCGCAGTTCCGCCTTTAAAATTTTTGACCAAATCCCAGGTGCTGTCGACGGTTTCATAGGAATAATTGCTGCAAACATTGTATTTGCCAATGCTTTCGCGCAGGCCCGTCACCTTGTCCCAGTTCAGCTCCATCCCAGCAGAGACCACCAGGTAGTCATAGCCAATTTTCTGACCCGAGGCCAGGGTAATCGCTTTCTCTTCGGGCTGGAAGCTGGCAACTTTGTCCTGAATCCAGTCCACACCGGCAGGAATATAATCGACTTCATTGCGCTCAGAGATTTCTTTGGGAAAAACACCCCCGCCGACCAGGGTCCAGAGGGGCTGATAATAATGCTTATTGGAAGGCTCAATCAAGCCAATTTCAAGGCTTTCAGATGCATTGCGCAGACGGGCGGCAACGGCAATTCCCCCGGTTCCACCCCCCACAATCAGAATTTTATAATGGGTTTTCGACATGGTAATTTACCTCTTAATTTTTGGAGTGGGGCAGACTGCTGGCCTGCAGAGAATGACTGAAATGGCGAACAAAACTCAATAAAAAGCCCATACTGCTACGGAACTCAGGCTCCATCAAAGCTTTGACCATCTGGAGGATCGAAGCAGGCTGATATTCCTGCTCACTGCGAGCCAAAGCTTCTCCTGCCGAAGCCACCACGGAAACAGTATGAATATCCAAAAGACCGTGGCGCAAACTGGCGATTAAGCGGTCCAGATCGTGCCCGGCCATATAACTCTTATAGAGATCATCCAGAGTATCGACACCTGTTCCGATCATCCCAGGAATATCGCCCAGAATTTTAATCAGGGGAACAAACTGATCCGCATGGTGAGCCAATACTTCAAAGGCTTCCAGCATGTCTGGGCGCCCAAGTATCGGCAGAAAGCGGCTGAGCGCTTCAAGGGTCTGAATGTTTTCAGGACGGGAAATTTCAAGCATCAGCTTCAAAACCGGTTCCAACCGATTGCTGAGGTCGGTGCCAGAAGCTTTCAGACTGGCAGCTTCAGCATCAAGACTGTCAACAGCAGTACTCATCATGCCAGGCATATCGCCCAGAATATTCAACCAGGGTAAAAACTGGTCTTTTTTATGCACCAAGTGTTCCAGCGTTTCAAGTACCTCAGGTTCGGTCAATTCATCGAGCATGCGCAGGGCAGAAGGCAGGCGTTCAGGCCATTGAGCCCCTTCGACCCGCAGCGGGGCACTCAGCTCATCGAGGGTATTGACGGCTGTGGCCGCCATTCCTGGAATTTCCTGCAGGGCTTTTTCAGATTTTTCAAGTCGGGATTCGAGTTGATCGAGACGGGCCAAAATTTGATCCAGACGACTGACAATCGCTTCAGAAGTTAATTCGGGTGGGCTCATACTGGCACCTTCCTATATACTATAGACCGTATGATACACTATTTCTGCAAAAAATTTCTTGATCCAGGTCAATTTTTAGATCGAATTTGAAATTTTTGAATTTATAAAATTTGCGAACGAAGCTGCAATCAAGGCTGGGGGGCAAATTGGCTTTGGCGTTGCGCTTGTGCGGTAATGGTCTGCTCAGAAATCTGAACCTGCAATTGAATTTGAATCAACCCCGAAGCCGTCCATTGAGACTGGGCCTGAAACTGTACGTCTTTTTGTGAGAGCGTGCGCTGTAATAATCTTGAAAACTCACTGTAAAAGGCTTGCTGTGATTTTTGACGAGCCTCTTCAGGGGTACGGGATTGTTGCGAGGCCTTGAGTGCAAAATCTAAAGCTTGAGACAAGGGCCCCACCAAACGGGGCTGGGCCTTGCTCTGAACCTCGGGGCTCAAGGGAGGAGAAACTTGGCAGGCCACCAAAACAGGGCTGAAAAAACAGACTGCGCAGAGAACCGGAAGTATTAACTTTCTTGACATAAACATATCTTAACACTCTTCAAATACTTTCATGCAGAGGAATAAAAACAGATTCAAAATTGATTTTGTTTTTTTTTTGAACCACAGGAGAACGTCAGGAAAAGACGATAGTTTTGATACCCGGTAATCTCGAGAATTTGCCCAACGCTATGTGCCTGTGAAACAAAATCACAGGAGAAGTAGGAAGTATGAATTGTCCACGCTGTCAGGCAGCAGAGCTGCAAAACAAATCCCGAAATGGTCAAATTTTTCTGGTTTGCCCCCGTTGTCAGCTGATCAAAGTTGATTTACGGGCCCACCGAGGTGAAGCTCTGATCTCACTCGAAAATCAGCCCAAACTGAGCTTGGGTAAACTGACTCGCGCCAATCAGAGTTTTCAGAGAACTCAGCTTGAGACCCAGGTTCAAGCAGATCATCGCTTGGCATCTGCACGTCACGATTTTCAGCGGCAGGCCATGAATCCCCCTTTGCAGGAACGAGAACCTTCTTTTGAAGAGTTTCATCTGAACTAAAGCATTTCTGAGTTTAAAACGGAGACTGGCTGCGAGTAAAGGTATGCTCGCAGCCTAATTTTTGGGGATAAGGTATAATACTTAGCATCTCAAAAATTACTCTTAAATCAAGATCAGTAAATGAAAATGAAGCAAAGCGCCACCCGTACACTTTTTTTGACCACCACTCTGGCTGCAATCCTTTCGGTTTCAGCCTGCGGAAATCCGAGCAGTACCTCGGCTCCCACCCCCAATACAGGGAATATTCCCCAATTGGCCACGCAACCGACCCCCCAGAGCAGCCAACTGAAAAAAATTCGCTTCAGTGGACATATTTTTGACAGCAGCACTGGAGAAAATATTGAACAGGCCATGATCTGGATTCAAAGTACAGATCCAGCAGGCCCAACTCCGACCGCCAGTTCCGGCACCACAACCCCGACTCCACCGCCGACAACAGCAACGCCTGCAGCAAGTGCAGCGACAGCGGCGCCAGCGGCGCCAGCCGCAACGCCTGCCCCGCCCAGCACAGGCGCAACACCCCCAACGGCACAACCGACTCCACCCCCTGCCAGTTCTGCGCCTCCGCTGCCCATTCCACCAGGCACAGACAGCGTTCCTACCCCGGCTCCCCCCAATGGCTTGCCCCAAGGGCTTGCGCCAGGAGAAGGCTGGCTTTGGGGCGTAGGCGCACAAGCCGCCACGCCTCCCAAAGCGTCGAATAAAGAGACAGGTATTTTCCGCACAACAACCAACAATCAGGGAAAATTTTGGATCAATGATGTGCCAGAAGGCAATTATACGGTGACCGTTCAGGCGCCGAAATACCGCACCCTGACCCTGACCCAAGTCGGTACTGGCCAGCTTGAAATTGCCTTATCGCCTTTAAACCCCGTCCAGACCACAGATATGACCGGCATGGTGCTGTCTGCTTCGGATACCCCTGTGGCCCGCGCCCATGTCTCCCCCTCCTATTTTTGGGGCGACAGCGCAGGTTTACCCGCTCAGAGCAATGCCCTGGGCGAATATTTGCTCCAGGAAGTTCCCTACGGCAGCCATATCCTGGCAGCCTTTGTCATGGACGAGGACTATGTCATTCAGAAGCTGGGCTTCAGCGATGAAGTGTCTGTGACAGCCAAAAGCATCAAGTCCACCTCTCCAGTCTTTGCTCCGGCTTCAGATTCAGGCGTCAAACTGCCCTCTGATCCACGCACGGAAAGCGAAAAACGCAAAGAGCTTGAGGACAAGGTCGAAAATATCCTCAAAGAAACACCCGCGCCGGAAGCCTCTCCAGACGAAACTGAACCGCCTGTTGAATCACCCAAGCCCAAGGCGATCCCATCGCCAGCCCCCAGCGCTTCTGCACCTGTTCAACCCAAAGGCACAGCGGCTCCCAATACACCGCCTGAAAAAGATCCTGTTGAAAATGAAGAAGAGGAAAAGGAAAAAACCTTTAATCTTTTCAGTGCCGTCAATGAACTGGTTACCGGAAAAAAAGCAGAGGACGCAGAGAGCGTCAAAGATGGCTCGGTCTACCCTGTGATCACCCTGCATTCTGTGCTCAGTGATTTTAAAATTGAGGGCAAAGTCACTGTTCCCCCCGGATTTCATTATCGGGGCATGGAAGTCTATTTGACCTTGAAACCCGCCAAAGATCAGCGCCCCCAGGAAGTCTTGCTCTTTACCCTGCCTGGCAAATCACCGGATTCAAAAGCAAGTGAAGACGACGAAAGCAAGAAAGACAGCAAAAAACCAACAGAAAAAGGAACGCCGCCAGCAGACCCTGGCCAGCCTGAAATTCAAGATTTCGCGCTGCGCCTGCCCAGTCTGGAAAAAGGCCAAAGCTACCATTTTCAATTTACCGCCGCAGCCAAAGAGCCTGGAAGTTTGCTTTACCACCATATTTACGAAATTGGTGAAAAGAACGCCAAAGCACTTGAGGCCAGTTTCATGCCTGCTCCCACTGCAATTGAAATTGAAGGCGAAGAAGACAATGCGGTACCCACCTCGCCACAATTTGCCTGGGAAGCAGTTCCTGGTGCAGAGTACTACCGCATCTTGCTGGAAGCCGGAAATGCCCCCGACAATAAGGTCGTTTGGGAAGCCTGGACCAAAGACACGCGTATTGTCTATCCACTCAAAACCAGCAATGGCCGCCTCAAAGAAGGTGAATTGTATACGGTCTCGGTGGCGGCCCTCAAGGGGCTCAAACCTGCGCTCAAAAACAGCAAAGAAACCTATGCACACCCAGGTTATCAAGCCATTTGGACAGATTTATCCACGCTTACGCACAGCCCCTTTGAAGTCGTAAAAACGGAACCCTGAGAAAGGTAAATCCCTTGAAAAAAGCTTTGCTCACCCCATTGATCCTCTCAACCGCCCTGACAGGCCCTGTTATTGCCCAAGAAACTCCGGCTTCAACAGCCCAACCGGCCAACTCACCTGTCAATGCACGGTTTGAGTTTGGCAACCGGCAATACAAGGGGCAATTCAGCCTGCGTTACTGGTATGG
The DNA here is from genome assembly GCA_002783405.1 of bacterium (Candidatus Blackallbacteria) CG13_big_fil_rev_8_21_14_2_50_49_14. Taxonomy (NCBI): domain Bacteria; phylum Candidatus Blackallbacteria; species bacterium (Candidatus Blackallbacteria) CG13_big_fil_rev_8_21_14_2_50_49_14. Next base: position 138,334 of record PFGG01000065.1, read on the forward strand.
AAACAACAGTATCGACCAATGGCTAAAGAGCAAAGACAGCAGCAGCGGGATTGATATTTTTAACAATACCAAGCTCTCTTTGGGCATGCTCAATGTCAATACCGATTATTGGTTTGGCATTGTAACCCCTGAGGGGCTGGGATTTTTAGGCACTGTTTTTGGCCTGGGCCTTTCCGTGGACTATATGGATCAATTGGTTCAGGACGTGCGCCTGATGACCTATATGATGGATTTTCAATTTGCCAAGGTCTCGCTTTGGCATGACCAGGACTGGAAAAACAATATCGTTCTCAGCGGGCACTATATCAGCTATTTCAATATGATTTACAATAACCTGCCCCCCCTGCCTTTTCAAGCCGCGCCCTATTTTGGCGCGGGCATTGGCCTAGAAGGGAAGCATCCAATTTCAGAGCTGGGCGAAATCAGTTATAAACTGGTTTATGTGCCCAATTCACGCACCCCCAACCCCTTGCCCGATGGCATGGGCTTGCTGAGTGAAATCAATACCCGTTGGTTTTTAAACCCCAACCTGGCATTTAATCTGGGTTACCGGTTTAATTTTTTCAGAAGCAGCGGGGATGGAAGTGCGACTTCAGCCTCAACGGGCAGTGAAGTGAAATTGACCCGAACACTTGAAGACATGTTCCATGGGGTAAATATTGGCTTTACGAACTATTTCTGAAAATAGACATCAGGGCTGAAATCCTGTAATATTCCATAGAGTTATTCCTACCCCAAATTACAAAACATAGAAAAATCGATCCGCTCAACGAAGGAGGCCTGCGTGGCGCAAGAGGCACTACTCAAGGTAATAGACCTGGCAACCTATTTCACTACTGAAGAGGGTACTGTTAAGGCTGTAGACGGCGTAGACTTTGAAGTTCGCCGTGGCGAAGTGGTGGGTGTAGTCGGTGAGTCCGGCTGCGGCAAGAGTATCACTTCCATGTCGGTACTGCGCTTGATTGCAAAGCCCCAAGGGAAAATTGTCAGAGGCAAAATTCTCTTTGAAGGCCAAGATTTATTGGCCCTTTCTGAAGAAGATATGCGTAAAATCCGCGGTAATAAAATTGCCCTGATTTCACAAGACCCCATGACCTCGCTCAACCCTGTTTTAACCGTTGGCGAACAGATCATGGAAGCCATCATGCTCCACCAAGGTTTGGAGCGGGATGCCGCTAAAACCAAAGCGATTGAAATGCTGCGCAAAGTGGGCATTCCTGAACCCGAAAAACGTGTCGATCAATACCCGCACCAATTTTCAGGTGGGATGCGCCAGCGTGCCATTATCGCCATGGCTCTCTCCTGCGAACCCAAACTCTTGATTGCCGATGAGCCCACCACAGCCCTCGATGTCACGATTCAGGCTCAAATTCTTGATTTGATGCGTGAAATCAAAGAAAAATACAATGCCGGGATTATTTTTATTACCCACGATTTGGGTGTTGTGGCTGAAATGTGTGATTTTGTCTGCGTTATGTATGCAGGCAAAGTGGTAGAGGCCACCGATGTCTTTACCCTGTTTAAAACCCCCAGCCACCCCTATACCCTGGGTCTTTTAAAATCTATCCCCCGTTTGGATGAAATCAAAGATCGGCTGGACTCGATTGACGGACAACCCCCCAGCCTGAGCAAACTGCCCAAAGGCTGTGCTTTTGCACCCCGTTGTGTTGAAGCCAAAGAAATCTGCAAACAAAAAGAACCCGAACTGATCCGGGTAGGCGTCAACCAATTTGCACGCTGCCTGATGCGCGATGAATGGAAGGCCGAGGAAGCACAATGAGCAACAAGACCGATAAATCCAATAATCCCGTTTTGCTAGAGGTCAAAGGCCTCAAAAAGCATTTTCCGATCAAGCGGGGCATTCTGTTTTCAAAGCAAGTAGGTGCTGTTAAAGCCGTAGATGGTCTTGACCTGTTTGTGCGTGAAGGCGAAACCCTGGGCATGGTAGGCGAATCCGGCTGCGGAAAATCCACCACAGGCCGTTTGATCTTGCGCCTGATTGAACCCACTGAGGGAGAAGTCATTTTCCAGGGGCAAGATTTATTGAAACTCAATAACAACGATATGCGCGCCATGCGTCGGCAATTGCAGATGGTCTTTCAGAACCCCTATGCCTCGCTCGACCCGCGTATGACGGTCGGCGATATTATCGCTGAACCCCTGCGCGTGCATAAAATGTTTTCTTCTTCGCAAGATATGAAAAAACGCGTGCGCGAACTCTTGGATTGCGTAGGCTTAAACCCCTCCTATACTGAGCGTTTTCCCCACGAGTTTTCAGGTGGCCAACGTCAACGTATCGGGATAGCCCGCGCTTTGGCCCTGAATCCCAAGCTGATCATTGCAGATGAACCCGTATCCGCACTGGATGTATCCGTCCAGGCCCAGGTTTTGAACCTGCTCAATGATTTGCAGGCCCAGTTCAATCTGACCTTTATTTTCATTGCCCACAACCTGAGTACGGTCAACCATATCAGCGACCGCGTCGCCGTTATGTATTTGGGCAAGGTGGTGGAATTGGCTGAAAATGATTTGCTTTACGCCAATCCCAAACACCCCTATACCCAAGCCCTGATGTCGGCTGTTCCTGAACCCGATCCGCTCTTGATGCGTGGATCTGAGCGCAAAGCGCGTATTATTCTCGAAGGGGATATTCCCAGCCCGGTGAATCCTCCCTCAGGCTGCCGCTTTCATACCCGCTGCTGGGAAGTAAAAGATATCTGTAAAACCACTGAGCCTCCGCTGGTCGATACTGGCAACGGGCATTACGTGGCCTGCCACCTGCACAAAGCAGCGGCAGGTGAAACTCCCTTGCGGACCACCAACTAGAAGCAGGAGCCAGAGCAATTCATCCTCCTGCCCATGCCACAGAGCTTCTCTGTGGCGCTTTTACCCTGGAAGGTTATTCCCGCAGTACCATTGAAACCTATCTGAAGGTCAATGAGCTGAATATCTGTTTTGATATCGGCAAATGTCCCATGCATCTGGTTTTTGTACCGCAAATTTTTATTTCTCATTTTCATGGCGATCACAGCCTGGGCATGACCTATTATATTGCCCACCGCAATTTGGCCAAGCTTGAAACAGGTAAAATTTATGTGCCTGCCGCAGCTTTGGAACCAGCCCAAGCCCTCATTCGTTCCCAAGCAGCCTTGGAACAGGCCCGCCGGGATTATGAACTGATCCCGGTTGAACCGGGCATGTTGATCGACTTCAAACGTCAGAATCAAATGAAGATATTTGCAACCGATCACCGCATTCCCTCGGTCGGTTTTGAAGTGATTGAAACCCGTTCCAAGCTCAAACCCGAATATATCGGCCTGAACCAACAGGAAATCGTCAAGCTCAAGCGCGAAGGCCATGAGATTGTCTATCCGATTCGCATGTCACGCATGGCCTATGTGGGCGACTCGACCATCAAGGTCTTTGAAATGCACCCCGAGATCATGGAAAGTGAAATTTTAATCACAGAATGTACCTTTTTAGCCGATGATCACTATGAAGAAGCGGCCAAGCGCAAGCATATTCATATCCGTGATTTGGTCAATTATTTACCGCAGATTCGCAGCCAGTTTATCGTCTTGATGCATTTTTCCATGCGCTATACCCGCCAGGAAATCAAATACTATATCAACCGCTATATTCCCGAACATGAGCGGGAGCGGATTTTGCTCCTGATTTAAAACAAAAAAGCCCCTGTCAGAAACAGGGGCTTTTTTAAGGTGAGAAACTTCAGGTCACAGGTTTCACATCCCAGACCTTGCTGGCATATTCCAAAATCGTGCGATCTGAAGAAAAATAGCCCATGCGCGCAATATTCAAGATCGCCCGGCGGCTCCATTCATTTTTGTCGCGGTAGAGCTGGGCCACGGTTTCCTGGGCTTGGGCATAGGCTTCAAAATCTGCCAAAACCATGAAATAATCCCCCCGCTCCAAAAGCGCACCGAGAATCGGTTCAAAGAGTGCGGGATCCTCAGGGCTGAAGACCCCCTCACGCAACTGATTCAAAGCCAGTTCCAATTCAGGATTTGCTTTGACATAGAGCTCAGGCTGATACCCTGAAATACGCAAATCACGAACTTCATCCACGCTCAAACCAAAAATAAACATATTTTCGCGGCCAATAAAGTCCATCATTTCAATCGTGGCGCCATCGAGAGTTCCGATCGTCAGCGCGCCATTGAGCGCGAATTTCATATTGCCTGTGCCTGAGGCTTCAAAGCCCGCCGTCGAAATCTGTTCAGACAGGTCTGAGGCCGGAAAAAGATGTTCGGCCAGGGAAACATTGTAATTGGGAATAAAAAAGCACTGCAGTTTACCCTGCATATCGGGGTCATGGTTGATCTTCTCGCCAATGCTGTTGATCAATTTAATATGCAGTTTGGCCATGGCATAACCTGGAGCCGCTTTGCCTGCAAAAATCAGGGTGCGCGGGTGAATACAGGCCTCAGGATCGGCTTTGATTCGGTTATAGAGCACAATCGTATGCAAAGCCGCGAGTAATTGGCGCTTGTACTCATGAATTCGCTTGATCTGCACATCAAAAATCGCATGGGGGTTGAGCTCAAAGCCATGACGGTTTTTCAAATAGGCGGCCAAAGTGGCTTTATTTTTTTGTTTAATATCCCAGATTTCTTTTTGAAAACCCGCATCATCGGCATATTTTTCAAGCTGCTTGATCTCATCCAATTGCTTGACCCAGCCAAGACCGACTTTATCGGTAATCAAATCTGAAAGCAAAGGATTGGATTGTTTGATCCAACGCCGGGGAGTCACCCCATTGGTGACGTTGATAAACTTCTCAGGCCAAAGCTCTGCAAAATCGCGAAAAATGGTCTTGGTCATGAGATCACTGTGCACCGCAGAAACCCCATTCACACGGTGGGCAGCCACCACGCCCAAATGGCCCATCTGCACCATCGGGGCTTCGCCCTGGGTAATGATCGAAAGATGTTGTTTTGAGCTCAAATCATCACCACTGCTGAGGGTGATTTGGCTGAGAAACCGGCGGTTGATTTCATAGAGCAATTCCAAATGGCGGGGCAAAAGCAGGCGCATCAATGAAACCGGCCATTTTTCAAGTGCTTCGGGCAAAAGGGTGTGGTTGGTATACGAGATCGTTCGCGTGGTGATCTCCCAGGCCAAATCCCAGGGCAAACGCTCAATATCAATCAAAATCCGCATCAACTCAACAATCGCCAAGTTGGGATGGGTATCATTGCACTGAATTGCCACCGCATCCGGGAACTTACGCAGATCGGTATGCATTTTCTTGAAGCGTCTGAAAATATCCTGAAGGGCAGCGGCCACCATAAAATATTCCTGCTTTAAGCGCAGTTCCTGGCCCACAAATTCCTTGTCATTGGGATAGAGCACACGGGAGATATTTTCATTCAGGGTTTTATCGCGCATGGCATTGATATATTCGCCCTGATTAAAATGCGTCAAATCCAAAGAATTGATCGCTTCAGCTTTCCAAAGCCTCAGGGTAATCGCCTTGTCATTGCGGTAGCCAGGAATCGGCGTATCATAGGCCACTGCCAAGACCTTTTCAGTGTTTTCCCATTTCACAAACACTTCGCCTTCGCTGTCTTCGTGAAAGGACGTATTGCCATAAAAATTGATCTTGAATTGCACTTCAGGGCGCACAATGTCCCAGGGATTGCCATAGCGCAGCCACTGGTCAGGCGACTCAATTTGATAGCCATTGTGAATTTTTTGGAAAAACATACCATAGTCAAAGCGGATGCCATAGCCCATGCCCGCAATGCCCTGGGTGGCCATTGAGTCCAGAAAACAGGCTGCCAAACGCCCCAAACCGCCATTGCCCAGACCCGCATCCCATTCCGCACTGCGAATTTGATCAAAATCGAGCCCCAAATGCTTGAGCGCCTGCCGGGTTTCATTCTGAATGCCCAGGTTGATCAGGCAATTATCCAGCAGGCGACCCACCAGATACTCCATGGAGAGGTAATAAACCTGCTTTGATTTTTTTTGGTAAAAATTATCCTGGGTATCCAACCAGCGGTCATGTACCCGATCGAGCACGGCCAAAACCAGACTCTGGTAATTGTCCCACTGAGTTGAGGAATATTTGTCTTCAGCCAGGGTATAGCGCAAATGTTCGCGAATATCCGTCTCGATCGACTGAATTTCCATTCCGGTGCGGGGGTTGGGTAAACGGTGTGGCATGGGCAGGTCCTTTTCTATCCGTTCTGTTTAGACTTAGACAGTTTAGCAAAACGGGAAGCCCAACGCATCCTTACCTCTCAAGCCAAAGGCTTTATAATCTAAACCACGCCCGCCACGGTTTTCCGCTTGGCCGCTTCAAGCGCTACCAGCAAAACCGAGATATCTGCCGGGGTCACACCGCCCACCTGGGCAGCCTGGCCGAGGGAGGCAGGTTTTAATTTACTCAGTTTATCCTGGGCCTCACGCGAAAGCGCTTTGACCGCGTAATAATCAAAGGCAAGTGGAATCTCAAGGTTTTCAAGCCGCTGGGAACGCTCAACCTGAACCTGCTGGCGCTTGATATAGCCTGCATATTTGACCTGAATTTCAACCTGTTCGGCACACTCAGGATCGAGCAAACCTGTTTCAGGCGGGAAATGGCGTTCTAAAAGCGCATAGGGCATATCCGGACGGCGCAGCAATTCAACCAAGGTCATGCTGCCGGCCGGAAGATCGAGGTGTTCAATCACTGAATTCAATTCATGGGCCTTCACGCGGGTCTGTTTCAAACGCTCAAGTTCACGGGCAATCGTTTCACGCTTTTCTTGCAGGCGCTGCCAACGATCTTCGCCCGCCAAGCCAATCCGATAGCCCAGTTCCGTCAAACGCAGATCCGCATTGTCGTGACGCAGCATCAAACGGTGCTCTGAACGCGAAGTGAGCATGCGATAGGGGTCTGAGATTTCTTTGGTGACCAAATCATCAATCAGGGTGCCGATATACGATTCAGAGCGTTTGAAAATAATATAATCCTGCCCCTGGGCCTTGCGGGCGGCATTGATCCCCGCCACAATCCCCTGGGCAGCCGCTTCTTCATACCCACTGGTGCCATTGATCTGGCCTGCGGTAAACAGCCCAGGAACCGCCTGCAGCTCCAGCCAGGGATGCAGTTGCGTAGCGGGAATGGCATCGTATTCTACGGCATAGGCTGGGCGAATGATTTCAACCTTTTCAAGCCCTTTCATGGTGCGCAACATGGCCAACTGAACGGGCTCGGGCAAACAGGTCGACATGCCCTGAACATAAATCTCAGTGCTGTCTGCGCCTTCTGGCTCCAAAAAGACAGGGTGCTGTTCACGATCGGCAAAACGCACGACCTTGTCTTCAATCGAAGGACAATAGCGCGGGCCCACCCCATCAATCATGCCGCTGTACATGGGTGAAAGCTGAATATTATCGGTAATCACCCGGTGGGTTTCCAGATTGGTCGCGGTGATCCAGCAGACATGCTGGGGCAAGGCCGTTTCTGGCGGTTGAAACGAGAAAAAACGGATCGGTTCTTCGCCCGGCTGTTCTTCAAGAATCGAAAAATTGATGCTGCGGCGGTCAATCCGGGGCGAGGTGCCCGTTTTTAAACGGTGGGTACGCACTCCCAATTCACGCAGATTGAGTGAGAGCTGTTCAGCCGAAAACTCACCGGAACGACCCGCTGAAAAAGCGGTCTGGCCCACAAATATTTTACCCTGCAAAAACGTGCCGGTCGTTAAGACCAAGGCTTCTGTGCGGTATTCCATGCCAAAATGGGTGCGCAGACCTGCGATCTTTCCATTTTCGAGGATCACCTGATCCACCATGGCCTGTTTGATTTTGAGATTGGGTTCAGTTTCAAGTACCTGGCGCATGATGCGGCTGTAGAGTTTTTTATCGCTCTGGGCGCGTAAGGCCTGCACAGCAGGCCCTTTGGAACGGTTCAGGGTACGAATCTGCAAATAGCTGCGATCGGTGACCTTGGCCATCTGACCACCCAAGGCATCCACTTCTCTGACCAGAGTTCCCTTGGCCAAGCCGCCCACGGCAGGATTGCAGGGCATCCAGGCCATCGTATCGAGATTGATAGTCAACAGGAGCGTTTTACAGCCCATACGTGCTGCTGCCAAAGCTGCTTCACAGCCAGCATGGCCTGCGCCCACCACAATCACGTCAAAGCTATTTTCGTCCTGGTTCAGTATCAACATGGCAGCTTCCTTTTAATTTGCAGGGTCAGACTTAAATTCAGACATTTTATTCTGTTTTATCGAATATTTTAGCACAGCCACCGCAACGCCATGAACCACAATGCGCCAGATCTCCTGTTCAGAAATCCGGCGCAGGCCTATCCATCAAAAGGCTTGTCAAAGGCTTCAGTGAGCCACCTGAGTGCGGGTTGCTTGAATTTTCGCTTGGGCTTCATTGAGGAGAGTCTCTTGTACATTGCCGATTTGGCCGTCCAAAACAGACTTGTCTCCCCGATAGACACGGTTCAGCTCATCCACTCGGGCCTGGGTTTTATCCCGCGCCACAGTCAGCGGTGCTTTCGCTCCCACGGTGGCCTCTTGATGCTCAAGTGCCTTTTGATGGGCCGCAAAATAGGGCTTGACCTCGGCCTGGGTATCAGAGCGCGGATGGGCAAGCAAATCGCTTAAGTCCTGCTCCAGACCTGCAACCTGGCTTTCAGACTGGCTGTAACGCCCTCTTGCAGCCTCTTCATTGCTCAGCGCCGAATTCAGCGAGCGGTTGGCGCCACTGATTTCATTCTGGTAGCGCGACTGTAAATTTCGAGCGCTTTGCTGATGATTGGCAATCGAGCGCACATTGCTGTCCTTGCGATCTTTGTATTGGCTCAGCGCCACGCGGTCAATCGGATCCAAATTATAAAAAAGCAGGCTGATCTGATCAATATCCTGGGTAAATGCCAAACGTAAATTAACCGATTCTAAACTGGATTCCCGATCTTTCAATTCGCGAACCTCACGCCCGGCACGCGAGACTTGCCTTTCCAATTGATCAATCCGATTCAAATCCCGGTATTTATTGGCGTCGGCAAAGGGGTCTGCTCCATAGGGAGAACCATTCCCTGGCTTAAAGGGATCGGTACCATAGGGGCTGCCATCGCCCGAGGAAGGAGGCGCACTGGGTTTATTCGGTTTCGCGCGTTCAAAATCGAGATCCGTCGAAGCCCGCTGATAATCTCTTTCTGCCTGGCGGCGATCTGAACTGACCTGCGAGAGCGTTAAAGCGGTATAGGTCTGAATTTGGGCATACAGGCCCCGGTTTTCAGACTCCAGTTGGCGGGCTTGCTGCAAATGGCCTTCTGCTTCGCCGGGCAAGCGTTCCAAGGCATTCACATTCGCCTGGGCCTGGCTTCTGGATTGAGAGGCCCGCTCCAGCTGAGAACGCATCTCACTGCGATGATCTTTGGCATCTGCCAGGGTAGCCTCCAACTCAAAGACATGCGGGAAACGGGCTTCACGCAAATCATGCGCCGTTTGGTTTACCCGCTTTGTTTCACGACGATCAGCGGTTTGCCAGGCATCCAGGGCACTGTCGCGCTCACGGGTGGGTGTTTTTAAATCAGCGACCCATGTATCGGTACGGGTTTTTAACTGTCCACGCAATTCCCCCACCCGCTGGGTTTCCTGTCCTGCCAGACCTGAGAGATTGCCAATCAGATCTTCCATTTTCGTTTTGACCGCTCCGGTTTTCAGCAGTGAAATCTGCTGTGCAGCGGGGGCAGTCTGGCGATAATCGGCCTTCAAACGGTCAAGCACCTGAACCGCAAGGAATTGATCTACGTGCTTTTCCTGGCCTGCATCTTTTGCAATCACATAAGCGGCATCGACGCGTGACTGGGTCGGTTGCTTGAGATAGGAATCTGCGGCCTGAAGTTTGACATTGGCAGTGGTTTGATCGACATCATCGCCTAAAAAGGTGCTCTGATTTTTTTCATCCACCAAAAAAGCCCCCCGGCCTGAAAAAGCCTGGGCAATATTATTGTCTATCGCCAGCGGTGTTTTGCCATGATCCTGCTTGATATTGGGATCGCGATCCAGCTCTGAAATTAAGATCTGTTTGTTTTCTTTCCAAAAGCCATCTTCAATCGTCAGGGCATGCACATTGGCCTTGCCATCAGCATCGACGATGACCAGTTCTGCGCCCTCATGCTGTTTGGCTTTTTCAAGCGCCTGTTCAAGGCTTAAGCCAGAAGCCAAGGGCGTTTTATTCGCTTTTACGGGATTGTTCGGATCCCAAAACCCCTTGTCATGAGAACCAATATTGAGACCACCCTCTGCCATGGAAAAACTCCTTTGTACAAACTAAACCCACCTTCAGTTTGAAGTATCGAAGAATTCGAAAACCTCTGAATATAGGTAATTCTTTATTTCTAGGGTATTATCCCGAAAACAGCCAGAAATCTTGCCTAAAATTTAGCACAGTACCTCTGTTCATTTCAGAATATTTGCGATAGAAATCTTTTCAAGCAAGTACTTTCAAGAATCCCAGCCAACAGAATTTAAGCTTTAAAACAGTGTCTGCTGGCAAAATCTTTGTTCCCGTCTCAGCACAGCTGACCCTACCCGCACTTGAAAAGCTGTGTTAAAATGAGCGCAATTACTTGTCTTTTGCTGATTCCAGCGGGAATCTTGCTCAAGCAACGACCCCCCAGCCGTCTTAGATCAAAAAACCAGGATTGAATTTTATGGATGCAGAAGATTTCAAAACACTCGGTGAATGCGAATTTGGCACGATCTGGGAAGTACAGAGCGAAAATAAAGTGGTCGTCAATGCCTACCAGGCCGCACTCTATTTTTCCCGCGAAGATTTTATGCACTTCGCCAAAATGGTAGAAGAATCTGTGGTCGCATTAACAGGTCGTGGCTTTCAAGCCTCCTCAGCCCCACCGCCTGCGGCCCCTGCCGCTGCGCCTGCAGCCAAAAAAGAGGCCCAGAGCGAAGTGGCCCAGATTACAGATTTTCGGGCTTTTCGCAAAAGCAAAGGCAGCTCAGCCAAAGACGAAGAGGATGATGATTTCACAAGCTAAAAACTTGTCTCATTTGGCTTGAGGAAAGCCTCTTGACCTGTATTTGTGCGTATGTTATTCTGTATGTAAATGCTGAAGGTTCAGGCTCAAAGAGTTGAAAATGGGCTTGAAAATGAGGGCTTGAAAAAGTCAACTTTTAACTGAGAGAAACTTTCTATTGCCCTCACAGACCCTTGTCCTGAATGCATTTTACTTGTTTTTTTACGTAATTTTGAATGCTCTTAAAAGGAGAATATACTGAATGGCCGCTAATAATCAAATTGTCGTGATTGGACGCGCAGGAAACAATGTTTCCGACGATATGCGTCATACCCAAAGTGGAACCGCCATCGCAGAAGTGCGTTTGGCTGTCAACCGCACCACCAAAGACGCTTCAGGCAATCCCATCACCGACTGGATCAGCTGTAAATTCTGGGACAAACAGGCCGAACGCCTGGGTGAGTTTGTCAAAAAAGGGGATTTGATCAGCGTGACCGGCGCGTTACGTGTCGACAACTGGGAAAGCCCCCAAGGTGAAAAACGTCAAAAATACTATGTTCATGGTGAAAACTTCCAAATGCTCGAATCCCGCCGGGCCCGTGAAGAGCGCACCGGTGATTTTGGCGGAGGGGCACCCGCTCCTCGGCGTGAAGCTGCTCCAGCGCGCGCAGCAGCCCCCTCCTCATCTCATAATGATTTTGGCGGAGATGAATTTGTAGACGATGATGAACTGCCGCCTTTTTGAGTTCTGAGCCAGCATGTCGCTACGCGCCCTGATCTTCGATCTGGATGATACCCTGATCGACACCCATGGCCAACTGGTCTATCAAGCCCATTGGCAAGCCTGTTTGGCCATGCATGCGGCGGGTTTGCAGATTTCCCCTGCGGAACTGATGCAAACCCGCCAAAATCTTCTGCTTCAGCACCCCCGAGCTGAAATCAATGCACTTTTGGCTGCCCACTATCAATGCCAGTCTCAGGCCGTGATTCAAGCCGGCTTTGAAACCTATTTCAATCCCCATTTGACAGAATTGGACCTTTTTCCGGGTACACGCGCTTTGCTTGAAAACTGGGCTCAAAACTACGCCCTCTTTCTCGTCACTTCAGGCTATGAAAAAACCCAAAAGCGCAAAGTCGAACTCTTAAAAATTGCTCCCTTCTTTCAGGGAATTCATTTCGTAGATATCAAAGACAAAAACGGAAAGTACAAGGCTTTTTACGAACTTCAAACAAGCCTTGGCGGTGAAAACCACGAATTTGCCGTGATCGGAGATCGCATCAACAATGAAATTGTCGCCGGTAACCAATTGGGCATGACCACTGTCTGGATTCGACACGGCGAATGCGCCCATATTTTGCCGCAAAACAAGCTTGAAGAACCTGACTTTACGCTCAATCATGTCAGAGAATTGCCTGAGATCTTAGCCCAGCCCCTTTCAAAACAAAGCCATTGAATTTTATTTTTCAACAGAATTCTTTTTTTTTCTTTGACTTTATCCCCAGATTAAACTTTCTTGAGACCAGACAACTGCTTGGCGGTTTGGAGAAAGCACGCTTCTGTGCTAACATAAACCTGTCAGTAAAAGCCTGAGTGCAAGTCACAGTCTTTATCTCAGAGCGCATTCAGCAAAATAGGACTGACATCCCAAGCCTGTAACTCACCTCTGAATCGGAAAGGAATCATGAATCTATGTCATTGCTGATTAAGAATGGCCGCATTGTAACCGCAGTAGACGATTATCACGCCGATGTCTTTATAGAGAACGATACGGTCACCCTGATCGGAAAAAATTTGGAAATGCCTGCGGATCAGGTCATCGACGCCGCCGGTAAACTGGTAATTCCCGGTGGAATCGACCCCCATACCCATATGGACATGCCCTTCGGAGGCACCGTTTCAGCGGATGATTTTGAAACAGGCACACGGGCTGCCGCCTGTGGTGGAACCACCACGATTATTGATTTTGCGATTCAGACCAAAGGGAAATCAACCTTTGAAGCGCTCGATACCTGGCATGCCAAAGCCGAAGGCAAAGCGGCAATTGACTATGGCTTTCATATGATTATTACCGACTTACCTGAAGAACGCATTCCTGAAATGACCCGTCTGGCCAATGAAGGCATTACCTCCTATAAATTGTTTATGGCTTATCCTGGTGTACTTTATGCCGATGATGGCACGATTTTCCGCGCCATGCGCAAAGCGGGTCAAGACGGAACCGTGATTTGCATGCACGCTGAAAATGGCATCGTGATTGATGAAATTATCAAAGACGCCATCCGCGAAGGCAAAACCGATCCCAAATGGCATGCCTTGACCCGCCCCACCCGCATGGAGGCAGAAGGCGTCCACCGCGCCATTTCGATCGCCGAAGTGGCAGGGGTGCCTGTGTATATTGTTCACCTCTCTTCTTCTGATGCCCTTGAGCAGGTTTCGCTGGCCCGTCAACGGGGGGTTGCTGCCTTTGCAGAAACCTGCCCTCAGTACCTCTTTCTTGACCAAAGCTATTATTTTAAAGAGGGTTTTGAAGGCGCCAAATATGTCATGACCCCAGCACTGCGCGAACAGTGGAACCAGGATAAACTCTGGAGAGGTTTGCGTTTTGGCGATCTTCAGTCCATCGCCACCGATCACTGCCCCTTCTGTTTTAAAGACCAAAAAGAACTGGGTTTGCATGATTTTACAAAAATCCCCAATGGCGGCCCAGGCGTTGAAAACCGCATGAGTCTTGTCTATAATGGCGGGGTTGTTGGCGGACGCATCTCTGTGAATAAATTCGTGGAACTGACCTCAACGGCAGCGGCCAAAACCTTTGGGCTCTTCCCCAAAAAGGGCACCATTGCCATCGGCTCTGACGCTGATATCGTTATTTTTGATCCTGAACGCAAAGAGACCATCAGCATCAACAATCCCCATATGCACCATATGAACGTAGACTATAGCCTCTATGAAGGGGTAGAAGTTCAGGGCATTGCAGAAACGGTTATCTCCCGAGGCAAAGTCGTTGTCGAGAAAAACAACTATATTGGCCGCAAAGGGGATGGGCATTTTCTTAAAAGAGGCCTTTACGGGGGCCTGAAATAGGCAATTTACGGGGCTGAAAACATCATTTTATCTCAAGGATTTTGTTTTCAGCCCTTCATTTTATCCTTTGTTTGGTGTTTAATTATAGAAGAACATGTTTCAGCCCACTGCAGGATCTGCATTTTTCAGCTTTTCAGATGGATCATCTACAAGGGCATTGCGAGAGAGTTAGTAAACGGAATCAGAAGGATCTGATCTGCTATCATGAGTCATTCAACCTACCATGTACCGGACTTATCCTCTGAAAACCAAGAACAGCAGGGCTTGCATTTTTACCCCAACCCTGATCAAACTCAAATTATTCTGATTCTTGATCCTGCAGAAATTCCAGGTCCTCTGACACGCCCCTTTTTGGAATCGGCTTTTGCCGCCATGGGCTTCAAGGGCTTCGCGCTTCGTCCTGAGGTTTTAGACGAACTCACGGCTCTGGATTTAAGTCAATTATCTGGCCCCGTCACACGTATCTGTGCGTTGCAAAAGCCCCTCGAAGGCATTGATATCCAAATCTCAGCAGATGCGCTCAAAGCATGGCTGACCCTGGAACCCTCTCCTGCATCCAGCCCGCCTGAACGGGTTCAGATTCTCAACAGCCTGAAAAAAGCAGGCATTGTTTACGGAATTAAAGAAGATATTCTCGATGCGGTATTGACTCAAGGGCGTGCTCAAAAAGTACTGATTGCTGAAGGCCTACCTGCTCAGAAAGGCAAAGGCGCCTGGTTTGAGTTTCTCTTGGCCAACCCAGAGGACAGCCAAGGCCCCAAACTCAGGGCCGATGGCAGCGTCAATTACCGTGAACTCAATCAGATTCAATCAGTTGAACCCGATACCCCCTTAATGCGGAAACATCCTCCTGAGCCGGGAACCCCCGGCAAACGGGTCACGGGTGAAGAAATTCCTGCTGAAACAGGTCGGGACTACCATTTATCCGAAAGCCCCGGCACCCGCATCTCAGATCAGGACAAAAATCTGCTCTTGTCCTCACGCTCAGGACGCCCCGTACGCCTGAGCCGTTCAGTCAAAGTCGAGGATGTGATCAGCATTGAAAACGTAGGGCTTGAAACGGGCAATATTCAATTCAATGGCTCGGTGATGATCATGGGTTCCGTCAACAGCGGTTTTGAAGTCAGAGCCCGCGGCGATATTATTGTGCACGGCTCCGTTGAAGATGCCATTTTGGAAGCCGGTGGCAATATCGAAATCAAAGGCAGTGTCTATGGTCGGGAAAACACCTCACTCTCTGCTCGGGGAGATATTCAGGCCGCTTTTATTCAAAACGCTTCTGTTGAATGCTTTGGTGACCTCCACATTCATGATGGGCTGTTTCATTGTCAAATCCGCGTCATGGGCAATATTTTTGTCGGTTGCAATGGGGGCAAGGGCCAAATAAACGGTGGCAAAATTTGGGGAGCAAACTCTTTAAAAGCACGTATTCTGGGTTCAATGGCCTCTACTGCTACCCATATTTCTCTGGGAGAAGACCCCTATCTGCGTCAAAAGCTCAAGGATATCGACCACAATCTTCGCCACCATAAAAACGAATTGGAACAGGTGATTAAATCGATTATTTATATCCGTACCCGGGCCATGGAAAAAGCCAGTGAATTGGGAAACCTTGAAGAAAAAAGAAGCGAGTTACTTGAAACCGTCAATATGCTCTCTGAGCATATCAATAATTTACATGAAAGCCTGCGCATGTCACGCTCTCAATCTGAAGTCTGCGTCATGGAACAATTGCATGCCGGTGTACGCCTATTTTTTGCTGAAATTCCCTATCTGGTGAATGAAGATATGGGCCCCTCCCGTCTCCGCCTCAGAGAGTCTCAAAGCGGGCCTGAAGTTGCCTGGTCACCCTATAGCAAGCGTTGATTTTCATGTCCCAAGCTCTACGCATTCAAACCTCAGAAGATAAAACCCAAATTTACGCAATTCTCAACCCCCTGGCCCTTGAAACAGGAATTCTCGATCCTGAACTTTTACTCGAAGCCTTGCTGGAAACCGATTATTCCTCATTTCAATTTGAAATGGATCAAAAAGTATTTGATGAATTGACTCAAAAATCTTGGGCCCATCATGATAATGAGATCATACGTTGCCTTGCCCGTCGGATTGAATTTAACATGCAAACCCGCGTTTCCGAAGATAAGATGTCGGCTTGGGTCAGCATTCAAGCGGCCTATGAAGGAGAAAAGATTCAGCGTGAACGCCTTATCGAACGCCTAAGTTATACGCATATTCTCAAAGGCTATCTCGAAGACGCTATTGCCTATATTCTTGAGCACACACAGGCCGAGAATCTTCTAATTGCTCGGGGCAAATTACCTGTCCATGGCCAAGCGGCCTGGCTCGAGCCCCTTTGGCAAGAAACCCCCTCCAATTTGCCTGTTTTAGGTCAAACCGTTCATTCTGTAGACATCCATACCACTTTGGGACGCCTAAACCCCGCTACGGCGGGCACAGAAGGCTATCTCGTAACGGGCCAAAAATTATCTGCCCATCCAGGCCAAAATTTGACTTTGCTCAGTTCACAGGGCTCAAAACATTCAGAATCGAATCCCCAGGTCTTGGTCTCAACCCGCCAAGGCTGTCCAGTCTTACGTTTCAATACGATTCGGGTCGACCCAATTCTGACTCTCGAAAAAGTAGACAGGCAGACGGGCAATATCGATTATGATGGCTGTGTGCTGGTTTTGGGAAATATCGAAAAAGATTATACGGTCAAAACCAAGGGGCATCTTGAAGTACTTGGCAATTTAAACGGGGCTCGGCTTGAAATCGCAGGTGATCTGCATGTCCATGGCGACATAACAGAATGCTGCGCCGTCTGGGTCAAAGGCCAACTTCAAGCCCGTTCGCTTCAAAACTCTTTTATTGAGTGCCAACGCGATCTCAAGATCAGGGAAGCCATCCGCCACAGCCATGTCCGTTGTGGGCGAAACGCACAGGCCGCACAGGTAGAAGGAGGACATTTGATCGTCCTAAAAGCAGCGCATATTGGAATCTTGGGCAGCCACAAAAATACAAAAACTTTTTTACATATGGGCCTGGATCAATGGTTCATGAACCGCTATGAAGGTTTGGTTCAGGAATTGAAAGAGACACGTATCGAGCTTGAGGACACCCTAAAACTCATGATTCAATCCCGAACCAGGCCCTTAAAAACCTTGACACACGATACTCTAAAAATCAGGCGAAACCAACAGGAGTTCAGTCTTGAGCAATTGCGGGACGAACTCTCCTTTGTAGGGCAAAACTGGTTGCTCTACCCTGAAGGAGAAAAGCTTGAGATTCAAACAGAGATCTTTGCAGGCATTGAAATCAATATGGGCACGTATCGACAAAGTATCACTCAAAATATTTCTGGCCCCGTCTGTCTGAAAGTCAGTGAGTTGAATGCACGCAAATTGATACTGCAAGAAGCCCTTTATAAGGAAATTCCCTTGAATTCCGCCCAGGCCCTGACACCGTAGAGCAAGATACCGCCACAAACAGAAACATTCAGAGATTCTTTCTGGCCATGCATGGGAATATTCACCAAGGCGTCCATGGATTCTATCACCTCGGGCTCAAGTCCCCAAACCTCATTGCCCAGTAAAAAGGCCACTGGCAAGCGGTAATCTACCCGAAGATAATGCTGAGAGCGTTCACAACGCTCAACGCCAATCAATTGAACCCCCTCTGCTTTTAATTGATTTAAAACAGGTTCAAGTTCCCAGTGATGCTCCCAGGCCACAAACTCTTCAGCCCCCAATGCGGTTTTATGAATTTCTTTGCGTGGAGGAAAACCCGTCAAGCCTGTCAGATATATTTTTGAAACACCCGCTCCATCTGCGGTACGAAACAAACTCCCAACATTGTGCAAAGAGCGGATATTGTGCAGGATTAAATAGATTTCAGACATAGCATTTCCTTTGCATTCAGTGTACACACCTGTGGATGTATCGTATAATGACATAGATTTGTGGACAACTGTTTGTTCTGACCGATGTTTGCGTCATAGAGCCCCTGCTCTTGAGCCGCCTTTTCAAATTCAGAATGTAAATCCAAACCCAGTCCCAAAGCAGAGATGCAAAAATATTTGCATCCTTAAAATAGATAGCAAGTTAGACTCCAGAGGTGAATTTTTCAATGGTCAAGATTCGACTGAAACGTTTCGGAACAAAAAAAAGACCCGTATACCGTGTTGTGGTGATCGATTCACGCAGCCGTCGCGATGGTCGTCCGATCGAAGAAATTGGTTTTTATGATCCCCGTCAGGAACCTTCCATCATCCGCTTTAAAGAAGATTCTCTGAAAAAATGGCTCGACCAAGGTGCTCAACCTACAGATGTGGTAGAGCGTCTGATCAAACAAGCCCAGAGCGCTTAAGGCAGGAACAGAAATCATGGCTGTTACCGATGCAGTAGAATTGATCGTCAAAATGTTGGTCAAATACCCTGAAGATGTCGGCATTCAGGTCAATAGTTTTGAACCTGAAGAAGAGGATCTGTCCCAATTGGACATTAGCCTCCAGGTACATCCAGATGACCGCGGACGCGTAATCGGACGCAGGGGCAAAACAATCAATGCGTTGCGTACGGTCATTAAAGCAGCTGCGGTTAAGTCTCAGCAGCGCATTAATATAGAAGTTCTGGATAACTAATCTAACCTTTTACAGGACCGAAACGAAAAAAGCACCCGATGGGGTGCTTTTTAGTCTGGATATTTATAAGAGCGATCAGAGGCTTTCGTCTTCGCTCAACTCATTCAGATTATAATGTTGAAACATATACCCTGTACCACGGGCCGTCAGGATCAACTCAGGATCGCTGACGTCCTTTTCGAGCTTGCTGCGCAGACGGCTGACATGCACATCCACCACGCGGGTATCCGAATATTGGTTGAGGCGATAGCCCCAAACCTGTTGAAGAATATCATTGCGGGAAAAAGGCTTGCCAGGATTCAAAGCCAGCAATTCTAAAAGACTGAACTCCATCTCTGTGAGTTTGACGCGCTCTCCATTTTTCAAGACATGCCGGCGCATCAAATCAATCGAAATCTCGTCCACCTCGATCAAAGCGGGCTTGGCGGGTTTAACATAGGTCCGACGCAAAACTGCCTTGATGCGCGCCTCAAGCTCACGTGGACTGAAGGGTTTTATAATATAATCATCTGCCCCCATCTCCAAGGCATTGATGCGGTCTGCAATATCGCCTTTGGCGGTCAGCATAATAATCGGTGTGGTATCTTTTTTTCGAATTTCCCGGCAAACCTGCAGACCATCCATACGTGGCATCATGATATCCAAGACGATCAAATCAGGATGCACTTCATAATAAGACTCCATGGCCTCTGCGCCGTCGCAGGCTGTGGTGACTTCAAAACCAGCCATTTTTAAACGGGCCTCAACGATTTGCCGAATACTTGCTTCATCGTCCACAACCAGCACTTTGCCTTTGTTCATGACTCATCCCCCGAAGTTTGCGTTGTGCTCTGATTCAAATATTTTTCTAAATCTGCCAAAATTAAATCCGCAGCCTCTAAAGCCAATTCCTGGCGCAACTTGGCTTCCTGCGGACCCGAAAGTGATGGAAAATAAAGCAGCCCTGCTTCTTGTGATAAATAAGAGGGCAAAATAGGTTGCCCTGTACTTTTAACCTCATCCGAAAGATAGCGCAGGGCTCTTTGCGGAGCTACAGTCACTTGCCAGCGCAATAGACCCGCTTGCCAAACTTCAAAACGTACGCGCATCTTGAAAACCTGCTGCTGCTCATCCAAACGTAACTGCGCCCAATAACTGCGTTGTGCATCTTCGCGCTGGTATTCCAGCAAACGGAGCACGGCATAGCTTTGCTCAGGCAAGGACACCGCCATCAAAGGGTGCTTGACAAGATCTTTCTGGAACGCTTGATACACCCCAGATGAAATCTGGGGAGCAGCAAAGCTACGTGTTTGAGCCTGTACAGCCAAAGGCCACAGCAAGCAAGACAGCACGAAGGCCTTTACACAAAGAAATAATTTGTTGCAATTAGCAATATTCGCCATGACTTGTATTATATCCACTCATCTCAGATCTCGTCCAGTCTCAAAAGCAAGAAGCTCTTTGGCTCTCCTGTCATGGACTACTGAATAATAAATTCAGTCAGAAATACATCTTGGATAAAAGTCTGCTTGTCGAGATACTGATTCAAGCGCGTGGTAAGCTCTGCTTTCAATTCAGCTTTGCCCTGCGGTGTTCCCAGGGCTTGGGCAGTTTTTGCACTCAAGGTTGAAACGACAATATCCTGAAAAACGGGTTGCTTTTCTTTCATGCTCGCTTTAAGATTTTCAAGCCAGGCTTCTTTCTTGGAGGTATTTCCTGAAAGATAGGCCCTATCCGAAGTGGTAAACAAAAGTGTCAAAGAAGTACGCAGGAAACGACGCTGGTCCACATCGCCCAAATTCACTGTAAACTGCCCCAGATTAAACATCGGTCCGGCCTTAAACTCTGCTCCAGAAGAAGCCTCTGAGCCCCTCAAAAGGCCTGCAGAGGGATTTAAGGTAATAAATAAAAGCCCTGCAGTAGAGAGGCCAGCCAAAAGAATCGCAGCTGTCAATGCAGAAATCAAGAGAAGGGTTTGTCTGGAGGGCTTATTTTTTTGAACAGAAGGAGCAGCAGGCTCATCCTCAGGCATTCCTGGCCCTTTACGTCGGGGAGCCGGTCTACCACTTAATCGTGCGGCCATAACTCATTTCCTCCTGCTTAAAAGTTTGGCTTCCAATTCCTGATTCAGTTGATCAGGGCTTTGGGTAGTATAGCTGTTATTGACGGGTTCTTGAAGACTCGCAATCGAACTCAAGACCACAATATCCACACGTCGGTTACGTGCACGCCCAGATTCTGTCTGATTGGATGCAATCGGACGGAATTCACCATAGCCAGCCACAGACATGGTGGACGGCTGGATTTTACTGTTCTTTGCCAGAAACATCAAGACTTGGGTCGCCCGCAGGGCTGAAAGCTCCCAATTTGAACTCAGCCCCCCCTGAACCGGAACATTGTCTGTATGCCCTTCAATCCGCAAAGGCAGATTCAATTGGTGCAGTTCCTGCGCTAATTTTTTCAATACGGGAAAGGCCTCTGGTCGCAGTTGAGAACTGCCGCTGGCAAAAAATAAACTGTCCTGAAGCTGCAGAACACTCCCGCGCTCTTCTTTGCGCAAGCGCAAAAGCTTAGACAACTGCTCTGAATTTTTTAAGATCTTTTCTAATTTTTGGTTGGTATCCGCATTGGCTTTGCGCAAAGCCTCCATGGGGGGATGGGCCACAATCGGACGCACAATGCTCACACCGGCTGATTCTCCAGGTTTTTTTTCGAGCAGATCAGCGGCCTGACCAGGCACCACACCAAAGGCTTTCTCTACAGAAACTGTCATTTGCTCATATTTATGCTGATCCACACTGGAAACCGCAAAGAGTACGACAAAAAGGGCAAAAAGCAGA
The DNA here is from genome assembly GCA_002783405.1 of bacterium (Candidatus Blackallbacteria) CG13_big_fil_rev_8_21_14_2_50_49_14. Lineage (NCBI taxonomy): Bacteria > Candidatus Blackallbacteria > bacterium (Candidatus Blackallbacteria) CG13_big_fil_rev_8_21_14_2_50_49_14. Next base: position 159,882 of record PFGG01000065.1, read on the forward strand.
GTCATGAAATCAGCAAAAGAAACCATCCAACGTTCATGGTTAATATGCCCTTCTGCTTTTTTACGACGCCTGCTCACGCTTTGTTTTTCCGGGCTTCGCGACTTTCTTCATAGGCTAGGCGCTCTTCTGCAGACAAAAAGGCTTTCAGGCGCTCTTCAATAATGCGGGGATTGTCTCCGGCCTGAATCGAAAGAATTCCTTCCAAAATCATTTCGCGCACATGCAATTCAGCGTGACTGTTTAATTTTAGCTTTCCTGCCATGGGAAAAAGGAGAATATTGGCCAAAACCAAGCCATAAATCGTGGCAACAAAAGCCACAGCGATCCCGGGCCCGACCTTTTCAATGCCCAAATGCAAATGCTCCATGACGCTGATTAAGCCCAGAACCGCCCCAATAATCCCAATTGTAGGAGCATACCCTGCACCCGATTCATACATTTTAATCACGCGCTCATGCCGTGTTTCCTGTTGTTCAAGCTGGATCGTCATAATCGATTTTACAATTTCAGGATCGGTTCCGTCGGCCACCAATTGCAGCCCCTGCTTCAGATATTCATCCTGAACATTGGGTACTTCGCGTTCAAGGGAAAGCAAGCCTTCACGGCGCGCTTTTTCTGCAAAACGCACCAACTGGGGAATCACCTCTTCAGGGTGTATTTCATTTTTGACAAAGGTTTTACGGAGATGCTTCGGAAAGGAAAGGATATCCAGACTGCGTGATCCGTAAATCATCGCGCCCACCGTGCCGCCAAAAACAATCACAAAGGCAGTATGCTGGATCAGGAAAAGAGGGTTACCGCCTTCAAGAACGCGGCCCCCAACAATTCCTACCAGTGCAATTAAAAGTCCGATGGGTGCAGTTAAATCCATTGTTCAGAAATACCTCAGCCCATTGTATCACACCCCTGGAGCCCCTCAATTTCGAGAGGGCGTACCAGGGGAAATTGAATGCTGCGCCGAAAAACGATCACCCGTTCCAGAACCTCTTCAACAGATTCCTGAACCATCAGTTTATCGCCCGTAGAAAGCGTCAACAGGGTATCTGGAGTCGCCTCTATGAATTTTATCAAATCCAGATTGACCACTATCTTATGTCCATTTAAACGGGTAAGTTCAATCATATTTCAGCTTACCTTCTCAGGGAGAGAACCTCCTGCAACATTTCATCAGCAGTGGTAATCGTACGCGAATTGGCCTGGAAGGCACGTTGAGTAACAATCATGTCTGTGAATTGCTCGGCAAGATCCACATTCGAGCCTTCCAAGGCACCGCCTATAATCGTGCCATTGCCAGCGGCTTGGGCAAAACCAATTCGTGCAGAACCTGAATTTGAAGTTTCCTGATAGACATTGCCCCCCTGTCCAGAGGTCTGTTGACCGCGAATCAAGCCGTCTTCATTGACAAAACTCGCCATTGCCAGTTTTCCCAAAGACAGGAGCTGACCATTTGAAAAAAGCCCACGAATCGTGCCATCAGGCGCAATCGTAAACGAACTTAAATCACCCGCAGAATAACCATCCTGCGTCGCCACCGTCAAAGTCTGTGGGCCACTGAACTGCGTCAAACCATTGGTATCGCCCGCCGTTCCCACATCAACAGTCATGGGTTGAGGCTGGGAAATATTCGGACTCAAATTGGTATTGAATGAAAAAATTGAATTTGCATTGATCGCGTCACTGTTCAAGAAATTCAAGGTAAAACGCCCTGAAAAATTACTGAGAATTCCTTTATCGTTAAAACTCACCTGGCGCAAAGGCAAATTGCTGGTGGTGGTATTGCCATCGCTGCTTAAAACAGCCACATTGGCCTCTCCTGAAGTAGCTGCCCAGTTCCAAATCCCTGAATCACGGGTTCCTTGAACAATGCCCCCAGCAACCACCACATCATAATCAGAGATATAATCCATGGCAATCGTATGCTTGGCACCCAAAGCGTCAAAGACATCGGTGGAAGTTCCAGCAATCACTGTTGCGGTTTTGGCCTGATTCAGACCTGTAAACAAGCCGGAGACATTGGGTTTGGTAACTCCCCCTGGGGTAGCCGCCGTAGGCACCAGTCCCGCAGCAACCGTCTGCCCACTGAGGATAATGTCGCGCGCCATGGCTTTGAGCGAAATGCGTCCATTGCCATCACTAAAAGCGGTCACACCGGTTACATCGGTTTTGGCGTTGATCAAAGAAATAATTGATTGGGCATTCTGCTCTGCTGTGCTTGTCGCAGGTGTCGCGGCTAAAGAGCCAATATCCACGCCATTGACCAGAATATCGCCACTGGTTAATGAAATCGAAGCAGCCGTTGCCTGCCCAGTGGTGTTGGTGGCCAGGGTTTCAATCGTGGTGGTACCCGCTGTAAACAATTGTGAGGCATTCAAGGTAATACCCGCTAAACCCGTCCCTCCGACGACAATCTGCTTGTCTGTACTGGGCTGAAGCTGGGTTAAAACAATTTGATTTTCACCAGCCCCTGCGCTCGCTGCCTGTTTGACCGTTGCCACCACATTGGTTTTGTCCTTGTGAAAATTGATCAAATCTGCCAATTTCTGCATAACCGTGGTCGTTGTATCCGTAGCTACCAAAGGGACAGTTCCGACAATCGACACATTGTTGATCGTAAACTCTCCCGCATCTAAGGTATTGGGATTGGCGGTTCCCAGTTGTAACTGACCGGCGCCATTGCCCAAACCCGTAACGGTCACCCCAGAGGTCACCCGCCCCTGTTGAGAATGGGCATAGGCTTCTGCAGCCGTTAAACTGCTGGGACGATAAATATTCCCAGCAACATTTACTTTGGTCGTGGCACGGGGGGGGTAGGTTCGATTGGCTTCAATCGTAATATTCCCTATCGGTCCATTTTCATTAATCACACCCTGTTTGTCAGCCGTGTAGCCCTGCACCATTAAGCCTGTGGCGCTCACCAAACGTCGATCGGCATCCAGCCCCAAATTTCCATCCCGGCTATACATCTGTGCACCTTGAACATCGCGTAAGACCAAAAATCCTTTGCCCTGAATCGCGATATCAGTATTCTTGCCTGTGGTTTGCAAAGCCCCTTGCGTAAAGATCGTATCGATCGAGACCACATGGGTACCCAAGCCCACTTGCATGGGGTCAATCCCACCTCGGTTGCCATTGGGTTGCCCTGCTCCGCGCAAGTTTTGGGCGAAAAGTTCTTCAAAGGTTGCACGGTTGGATTTAAAGGCCGTGGTATTCACATTGGCAATATTATTGCCAATCACTTCCATCCGCGTTTGATTGGCCTGCAGGCCTGAAACAGCCGTATTAAATGCGCGATACATGCATCAGCCTCCCTGAAAGAAAATTTAATAGATTTGTCTTGAGCGTCATGGGGTTCTCTGTCTTCATTTCGGTTCAATCACCCGGGTAATATATTTAATTGGCAATTCCTGCCCATCGACTAAAACATGCATTTCACCGTTTGTCATACGCGTCTCGGTCACCTTTCCCTGCATCGTTTCAGCGGTATCAGATCCAGGTGGAAAATAAAGCCCCTCGACTTCTTTGCCCAACAGAGCACTGCCCTGGGTCAATTGCTGAAACCCCACCAAATTTTCAATCGCCAACGAAAGATTGGTGGTTTGCTCCAAAGAGCTGAATTGCGCCATTTGCGCAATAAACTGACGATCATCCTGCACATTGAGGGGATCCTGATTGCGCAGTTGCACCATCAAAAGGTTCATAAAGTCATTCTTTCCCAATTGTTGATTGGGTACTGAATCGGCGCTTTTGGGGGCCGTTCCACTGAATAAAATCGGATCGAGTGAAGTCATCGTATGCTCTCCTTCATGCCAGAAAATTGACGCGCGTTGTTTCGATTTGCTTTATCACAAGGGGACTGAGATGTTGACTTAGATCCAAACTCTCATCCTCCTCTGCTTCTGAAAAAAATGTTCTGTGTTGCTGAGCTCCCTGTTGTGAAGCCCATGAAGACTGTCGTTGCTCTGAAAAACCACCCTGGGCTTCTTGAGGGTTAAATTCAATCTCTACATTCAGCAATGAAAGCCCCTGATGTTGGAGATTTTGTTTGAGAAGTGGCAAATGGCTTTCCAGCACTTCCCTGGCCAGTACAGTGTCTGTAAAAATATGTAATTTCAATTCCTGATTTTGCTGTACCATTTGCAGCGAGATTTTGCCCAGTTCAGCGGGTTTCAAACTCAAACGAATTTCATTCCCCCCTTCCTGACGCAAAAGCCGGATTTTCTCTCCCATCATTTGAAGGCCCGTTTTTTCAGGAAGGGGAGAGTGCGGCTCTAAATGCTGCGGTGGCCCCGAAGCAGAAAGATCAGCTTCGCTTTTCAGACTGCCACTCTGCCCCAAGCCGAAGACAGAGGCAGACGCTATGGGGGCTAAGCGTTCTGACGAAGCAGTCGATTCAGAAGCAGAGGCAAGCTCGGCCTTCGACACAGGAAGTTCTGCCGTTAGAATCGGCTGAAGCTGGGTTGAGGCCGATGAAAAAAGGGTGGCTGGAAGCGTTTGGGTTTTGATACTGCTGGCATCCGCCCCCAGAACAGCTTGGAGATCAGACTTCAATTCTGGAATAATCAAAGTCGGCGCATGCCCTATGTTTTGTTGAGAAACGGGTGCTTCTTCAGGCCCTTCTTGGGTTTCCTTTGGCTCTGCTTTGGCTGTCTCTTTTTCTAAAACCGGCTCTTCAAAAGGCTTCGCAACGGTCGTATTTTCAGATTTTGGATTTTGCAAAACCATTGAGATCTCAGGCTGAGCGGTTAAACTTTCTGCGTTTTTTTCAGAGTCACTTTTTCGATTCGACTGCTGGGGTTCCTGCTGCTGAGGCACAACAGATTCGGTTTCTTCTGTGGTGACAGCCAAGCTCTGATTTTGTGTCTCAGCAGACGCAGATTTTGGATTTTGCCCTGCTTCATCAGGGCCTTTTACTGTCGGATCAACAGTCATGGCTGACGGATCCTTCATTTCAGTCTTCTGCACTGGGAGAGAAGACGAATTCTGCTCGATTTCTGACTGAATGGGATCAGGTTCGTCTTCTACATGCACTGCGGATTGAAGCAGTAAACTTTGAATACTGGGCTGAAGCCAACCTGTATCCGATAAAGCGACAGCGTTTTCTTCCTCAGCTCCTGGTTCTTCTTCCGCAACAGGAACGGAGGGAGCACACTCTTCAGCCCCATTTGCCGCATTATCCTCAACAGTATCAGACAGCTCCGCCCTGACCCCCTGAAAAACAGACCGAAAAGATCCGCCTGAATCTTCAGAAGAAACAGCCGCTTGGGTCAGGTTTTGATTTTCTGTCTGGATGGTCGCAGGACAAACCGGTGTCAGCGCTGAAACACACTGCATATTTTTTACCTCTTCATTGGGTATCGGACACAGTCTTCCCAAACTTAAATTTAGAAATAAAAACCTCTGTACATACAGAAAGGCGAAGTCTAGAATTAAAGGGTGAGTATTCAGAAAGAAGTATAAAAAGATGGAGATGACCCGCTTACCGGGAAATCAATCGCTGCGACAAGCTTTTAGCCAAGTTTGGATCCTTGAACATTTATTGGGTTCCCGATTGGGTGAATGGCCCGCAAAAGAACGAGAAAAAATTAAGCATCAAATTTTGGCAAATCTGCCTTCCACCCCCGGAAAAACACTTCCAATCGAGCGGCGAAAAAATCTTTCTCTTGAGGAGTTTCAACGGGTCTATCTTCAGCGGGGTATTCCAGTTATATTGCAAGGTGCTGCGAAAGATTGGCCCTGTATAGGCAAATGGACCCCTGCATTTTTATCGCAGCACTATGGCCAGGACAAAATCCTCTTAATTGATGCTGCACCTGACAATATCCAAACCATCAGACGCACGCCCGAAGAAACCACCTTGGCCGATGTGATCGCCAATATGGATGCCCAAGCCCTCAAAAAATACAGCCGTTTTAATCGTTTACTCTACGAACACCCTGAACTGCAGGCTGATCTTGATTTGCCCTGGCTGCTGAAACATCGCAATCAGATCGCCTCAGGAAGAACATTTCAGGTTTTCATTGGCGGAAAAGGCAGCAAAACGCATTTGCACAGCGCCAGTGAACACAATCTTTTTATTCAGGTCTATGGGGAGAAACATTGGATTCTTTATCCACCGGAATATGACTGTGTCTTGAATCCACCTTTAACCAAAACCCCTTATTTTCACAGTGAATTTAACCCCGAAAACCCTGACTATGAAACTTATCCTGCCATGCGCCATCTCGATCACTACGAATGTGTTTTGCAGGCCGGGGATATTCTGTTTAACCCTCCCTCTTGGTGGCACCATGTCAGCAATCTCAGCCATTCAATTGGGATTGGATTTCGCTGGTTCTCAGCAGATGCCTTTAAAATTGATTTTTCTCAAGCACTTTTAACCCTTTTGGCGACCAACCCGCCAATCTGGACAGCCACCCGCCACCGCACCGATTTTGCAAGAATTTTCACCCATCGCTCTCACAGCTAAAACGCAGACATTTCTGTCTTTTTTTTCGCTTTTTTGATTTTTTTCGCATACTCCGGTTTACACTTCGAAAAAGCTGGGAATATAATTTCATAACAGGTGTAATTAATTTATTTAGAGAAAATGTAACAAAATTGTAAATACGCTTTCGTTTTGCGTTAAAAAGCTACATTGTTTCTCATTTTAATAGGGTGTATCAATGCAAATTTTTCAAAAACCGTTGCTTCGTAACCAATCAGGATTTACTTTGATTGAATTGATGGTCGTGATCGTCATTCTGGGTATTTTAATTGCGATTGCCTTGCCCAATATGATTTCCTCGCAAGCCCGCGCCAAAGTTGCGAGCACCAAGACCAATATGTCGACTTTCCGAAATATGGTCGAAGTCTATGGTGTAATCTATTCTGCAATCTATCCAGATGATGTGACAGCTCTCATGACAGATATTGCCATGATCAACGAGCCAGCAGCCAAGGAGTTTAGAAACCCCTTCACCAATAAAATGGGAAAAAGCAATTCCTATGATGATGAATCAGCCACCAAAACACCGGGTTTGGTGACCTACGAAATCTTGGGAACCGGCAGTTACGCAATTTATGGCTATGACCAGCAGGCAAATCGCATTCAACACCTGGGGCGAGACATGGTGCTCAGCAACGGTTAAGCCAAACCCAAGAAGCTAAACCGTGGGAATTTTACGCGCTGAATTGACCAAGATCTCCAAACCATATTGCTGAATCATAGACTTCAGTTTGCTTGCATACTGGGGATCGGTTGCATAGGTTTTGGCCATATTGTCGATAAAACGGTGGGTATTTTGATCTTTCGCAAATTGTGTCACCGCTTTATCATAATAGCCATTGTGAAACAATTTTCCGTGCGCACTGACAGCTTCATAAAAATCATGGTACTTGGCAAACCGATCCTGAATCGCCGTCTTTTTGCCCCCATAATATTCTGTGGTACCCACCATGACAGAACCCGCAGGTCCACGGCCTTTGATACCAAAAATATTATAGCCCCCAATCGGTGAAGCCGCGAAACCTGACTCTAACGCTGCTTGCGCCAAAGTGACTGCGGCAGGCACATGATAAACCCGTTCCGATTCCAAGGCTGCGGGTAAAAGGGTTTTAAAAAATTGGCTGGCATCCATTTTTTTTAGCTGGCTTGGACTGACTTTTCTCAAGGCCTGAATCGCATGGGTCTGTTGAATCGCCCATTCGACAGCTTTCAAGGTGGTAGGGCCAAATTTGCCTGTGGACTGAACTCCATAATCTTTTTGAAATTTTTGCAATCGTGATTCTGTGGTAGGCCCCAACTCAGCCGTGATTTGAACGGCATAACCCAGCTTTGTCAGATTTTCCTGCAACCACCGTACAGCGGCTCCTTTTGAACCTACTCCGGCAATACTTCCTGCACGAATCTGATCGAGGCTCAGCTCGGTTGCCTCTGCTGGAAAGAGATTCAGGGAAGTTGCCGCTTGTCCTTGCTGGAGCATGGGCGCAAGCACAAAAGGGGCAAACGCTTGCGGGGGAGAACTCTGCGTCTGAATAGTGTTTTTTTTCGCTTGCGGCAATTGAAACAAACGGCGGGGATCCAACAAAAGGTCAGGGGCCAAAGACACCAGAGAATTCAGTTGCATAAATACTCCTTGTGGACTGGGTTCTCAGACTTTTATATGGGTAAACAGACCAGAGTCTGCTTTTCGTTAAATGGATTTGAGTAAAAATTAAGTTGGTCTTAATCTCGTGGATCTGAAAATCGCGACAGGAACAAGAGCGGTATAATGGCAGCAGAAAGATCAATCAAAGCAATCCCTGAGATTGTATTTGAAACAGGAGACCCCCGATGAATCAGCGCCCTCTTCGTTTGGCTTTTGGACGTTTTATGCAGGAAAGCAATGCTTTTTCTTCGGTTCTCACCCGCCGCGAAGATTTTGAGCGTACCCATTATCTCGAAGGGCAGGCGCTGAAGCAAGCCTGTCAACAGGGACAGTGGGAAGTTGAGGGCTTTCTGAAAAACCTTGAATTATCTGGTTTTCTGAAAGCTGTTCGCAAGTCCACTCAGGCAGATCAGATTGAAACAGTCCCCCTCCTCAGTGCCTGGTCTATTTCAGGAGGGCCAGTTGAACAGACCTATTTCAATCAGATTTGCCAACGCTTTCAGGAATTGCTGGAACAGACAGGCCCTTTGGATGGCCTTTATCTGGCTCTGCACGGGGCCCTGGGTGTAGAAAATGAACAGGATCCTGAGGTTCGCCTGCTTAAAGCCATCCGCGAAGTGGTCGGACCCGATCTGCCGATTATCGCCAGTTTTGATTTACACGGGCTGATGACAGCTGAAAAAATTGCACTTTTGAATGGTCTTTGCGCCTACCATACCAATCCCCATTGGGATATGGCACGTACGGGCTTTCGCGCAGGCAAGCTTTTAATTCCACTTGCAGACAAGAAATCAAGCCCCACCCTGGCCTGGCGCAGCCTTCCCCTTTTATTAGGAGGCGGCAATACCCTTGATTTCTGGCCCCCCATGCGCGGGATTTTTGAATATCTTAAAGACCTGTGCAGCCAACCCGGCATTCTGGATGCCTCTGTTTTTATGTGCCACCCCTATCTCAAACACCCTGAACTGGGCTGGTCAGTGGTCGTGATCAGCGAAAATAATCAGGATTTGGCTGAATCTTTGGCCGAAGATTTGGCCGAACGCTGCTGGAAAGTACGCCACCAACAACCGCCACGCTTTATGGAAGTTGATGAGGCCCTGCGCAAAGTGCATCAGACCAAACTCCGTCGAAAACTCGGCGCCATCGCCTTCTGTGATGCTTCAGATGTCGTCGGCGCGGGCGGAACGGGGGAAAATACCCATTTGCTCAAAGCACTCTTAGAAGAACACGATCTGCTTTCTCTCATTCCCTTGCGTGACCCCGTTGCGGTTGAAAAACTCTCTCAGCTTGAAATAGGCGATGAGGTCACACTCTCTGTGGGGGGGCGCTTACAACCTGAAGTCAATCCCGCCATCAGTGTGACTGGGCGTCTGCGCAATTTGAAACAGACCAAGAACTTTGGACGAATGGCTGTTTTAGACGCGGATTGCGTGCAACTGGTTCTGACAGAAGGCTATGCCATGCCCATGAAGCCTGATTTTTACGAGGATCTCGGACTGAAAGTCCGAGAAGCCGATATTGTGGTCGTCAAAAATTTCTTTCATTTCAGACTCTATTATGCTGCCCATTGTCCTGCCAGTTTTTATGTCAAAACCCAGGGAATTACTGATTTTGATCGGATCTTAGAAGTTCAGCTCAATGGGCCCGCCTGGCCCCGCGATGAAGTCAATGACTGGCGACCGGAAGATCGACGCCGCAGAGCCATCCCCCCCACCGAACCGGTTCCGCCCCTGCCACGTTTAAAACCCTCTCCACGCCAGCAAAAACGGTGGGGAATGGCTGGATTCCTCAGCTTGGCCGCTATAGGATTGCTTTGGCGACTGCTCAGAAAAAGAGCTGATTAGCCTAAATTTGCTGAAGCAGAGGGGACAAGGGTCTGCGTAAGACTCTGGGATCAATCCCCTCTTTCAGCGCCAGCAAAAGCCCCGCAGCTTCCCAGTAGTTTTCAACCAAAAAATAAGCCTCTGGAGCAAAACCCAAAATCTCGGGGGTGATCTTTAAATCGCTCTGGTTTTCTTTGACCAGAATCAAGGGAATCCCCTCTTCAACCGCTCTCAGCATCGGAAGCCCCCCTACAGCATTCCAGGGAGCCAGCACTGCATCTAAATCTTCAAGTTTTATTTCAGAGTCTGTATAGGGAACAATCGCAGGCGCATGGTGCAAGCCCTTTAAAACACAGGGCAAATAACTTAAACCAATTTCTTCAGCCGCCACACGTGGATCCAGACGCTCAGAAATAATTTCGGGTGCAAAAATCGGGGAATGAGCCAAAGGTACTTGCAGTTCCCGTGCCAAAGCATGGGAGATCAAAGCTTCCAGTGTGCCAATCGGATCCACACCCTTGCCCTGTAAATAGTCATCCCCCACCCCAGGCTCTAAAATGTCCATCCAGGTCAAAATCGCCAAAGCTGTCGCTCCCTGCGCCAAACAACGATGCGCTGCTGCGCTCAAAACCTCTAAATTTTCAACCGTACCGCTATAGCCATAGGCATGGGGTTCAAAATGTAAGGCAACAGGTTCAGAGGTCAGGGTATAGCCCTTGAGCGTACAGCCTGTACTCATTGCTGTGGCATGCACCACATTCTCAAGTATCGGCAGATAGGGTTCACAGGCCCGATCAATCACCAGCCCGATGCTTTGTTTGGCTTGTTTTTTAAAACCCAATTCACGCTGAAAAAAAGCATCAAGATACGTGCCTTCTAAATAACGAACCTGTGGAGGCTGCTCATAAAACATGGCGGCATTGACCGCATTGGGATGCGTCAGCACACAATCCGCCAAGGAAGCCAAATAGCGCACAACAATACCAGCATCGCCGGCATAACCGCCCACAGCGGCTCCAATACCCGTGGGTACAATAAATGCAAAACTGAACATAATCGTTTTCTCTTTCGGCTATAATACAACAAGTTCAGCCAAGGAACCAGGAAAAATGTCGACACATTTTCTACAAAAACGAATGCCCACCTTGCTCAGTATGTTTGCAGGCCTGGGACTTTTGATCTGGGCCATCTTCTCTGATGAGCGTCTGCTCGGCCTGCTCTTTCAACCACAAGCACTGGCTTTGATTGTGGGCGGCACCCTCAGTGCGACCATGCTTGGATTTTCCTGGTCAGAACTGATCGGCAGCCTGGGCAGTTTCCTGATTGCCTTTTCTGGAGGCCAAGACCCTGATCTTCAGGATGTTTATGATACCAGCGTTTACCTCTCGCAACAAATGCGGGAAGCGGATTCTCCCGAAGCTTCCCAACGCCTACTCGAAGCAATGCGCCCCCGTTTACATCACCCCTTGCTAAAAGAAGGACTGGGCCTGGTCGGCGGCGGCTATACTGCAGCCATGATCCGTGAAACCTTGGAAACCACACTGGCCCAAACCAGTATTCAAAAAGGCCGCGAAATTCGTATTTGGAAATTCATGGGTCAATCTGCCCCCGCTTTTGGCATGGGCGGCGCGCTGCTGATCCTACTGCAACTGACTCAAAAAACTGCTGAGGCCGCGATTTCTGTAGAGGTTTTAGGGGCTGCATTGGTCAGTTTACTTTACGGCGTGCTGTTTTCAGCCTTGTTTTTCATGCCGATCGCAGAGCAGTTGGATGCCTGGCGAGCCCGCCAAATCCACTACCTGCAAATGTGTCTTGAAAGCGTCATTCTGCTGCAGCACCGACACCATCCTCTTTACGTAGAGTCTGTGCTTAAACCTTTTTTAAGCGTCCAGGGCGTCTCTCCCAGGCCCAAATCATTTCAAGCGGCCCCTGAAACTGCCCAACCCCGCAAGAATAGTTTCTTCAAACAAGCCCTTGCCAATGAAATGGAAGAGGCTCCGCTGGAGGACTCCCCTCCAGCCGCACCAACATCAGATACAGGCTTAAGCGCCCAACAACTGCGTCAGTTTCGCCCGGTCAATCGACGCAAGGATCTCTAAATGATTATTCTGGGGATTGAGTCCAGTTGCGATGAAACAGCGGTCGCTCTGGTTGAAAACGGACGTCGGATTTTATCCAGTGAAATTCGCTCTCAAATAGAAGAACATAAAATCTATGGGGGCGTGGTACCAGAGCTGGCTTCCCGTTGCCATGTCGAAGCCCTGCACCCCCTTTTAAACAGTGCCCTTGAAAACGCTGGCCTCAGTTATACCGACGTAGATGCCATTGCAGTTACCTGTGGCCCAGGCCTTCAAGGCGCACTTCTGGTCGGTGTTACCGCAGCAGAAACCTTGGCCTGGCTGATCGATCGCCCCTTGATTGGTGTCAATCACCTCGAAGGGCATATTTACGCGAACTTCCTCAGTTTTCCCGATCAGATTGAATTTCCCCTCTTGGTTTTATTGGTTTCGGGAGGACATACGCAGTTATTGCAAATGGATGGCCATGGAATGTATCAGGTCTTGGGGGGCACACGGGATGATGCCATCGGTGAAGCCTTTGACAAGGTCGCCCGCCTGCTTGGGCTGCCTTATCCAGGAGGCCCTGTGATCGATCAGCTGGCCCAGTCAGGCAATCCAGAGGCATTTCCGTTTCCCCGCAGCATGCTTCAGGAACAGGATTTCAGTTTCAGCGGTTTGAAAACAGCTGTGCTTTACACAGTTCGCAAACTTGAGCAAAACAAGCAAGAACTGCCGATTGCAGACCTCTGTGCCAGTTTTCAGAGTGCCGCCATAGATACACTGCTGGAAAAAACCTTACGTCTGATTGAAACAAAAAATATCAAACAACTCTCTGTGACAGGTGGTGTTTCCGCCAATTCTCTCTTACGCTCACGTCTTAAAACAGCCTCCCAAGCTCAAAATTTTCAGGTCTTTATGCCGCCCCTGCAACTCTGCACAGACAATGCAGCCATGATTGCAGCCTGCGCTTGGTATCAATGGCAAAAAAAACCTGAAGACATGCGTTTTAAACTCCAAACCCGCCCACGCTACCCACTTTCACAGATTTGAAAAGTTCAATTTGAAGCGTGACAAAGGCTTAAAAGTGTCTTATGATACCATCATGAAGAGTTTGGGCAAGACCGCAGTGGATTTTCCTGTGGCACTTTTTGAGTTGGATTCTATGGGTTGCATTCTGTCTGTTAATGCTTTTTGGCAGAAATTGACGGGATTGCATGCGAATGAAGTCTTGCAAAAACCTTGGTTTGACTTGGTTTTGAGCAGTGAACAGCCCGAACTGGAAAGCAAATGGCGCTCTTTTTGCAGCCAGCCTGAAGGTCACTTCGAAGCTTTTTTTACCCCCAAACTCACACAACCCAACGTTGATTTTCTCTTGGTAAAAATCAGTCATTCTGCCCAGGGTTTTCTGGCTTGCTTAGAAAACCGTACAGAGCTGAAACAGGCCAATCAAAGCAATCACCATTTGCGCGAAAAAATCATTGCCCTGTTTCGCAACAGTAACCAAATGATTATCATGTTAGATCGCAAGCATCGGGTCACGGAATTTAATCATGTTGCCGCCATTTCTGCGCGCCAACGTTTTTTTCGTGAAATGGAGGCTGGCGAAGATTTTATCAACTATGTTCAACCCGACCGCTTGGATGATTTTTACAGCAGTTTTGAACAGGCCCTCACAGGTCAACATGTTTTCAAAGAACGGATTATTCATGCCCCCGACGGACAAGCTGTCAGCTATGAAATGAGCTACTCTCCGATTCGGGATGAGCAGAATCAAATCTGTGGGGTCTGTTTTACAGGTCTGAATATTGAAGCCCAAAAACAGATGCAGGTACTTTTACACCATGAGCAACTTTTCGTTTCTGCCATTTTAGATACCAGCAGCGCTTTGATTCTGGTTCTCGATCAAAAGGGGCGTATTATTCGTTTCAACCAAGCCTGTGAAAAATTGAGTGGCTATACTTTTCACGAGGTACAGGGAAAACATTTCGGTTTTCTGCTGCCAAAATCAGAACGCGAATCCTACCTAAAACGATTTGACGATCTTCAGGTCAAAGACTTTCCCATCAGCACACAAATGCCCTTGGTCACACGGCAAGCTGAAATTCGCAGTATTTCCTGGACAGGAACAGTTTTGCTGAATGTTGAAGGCACGGTTGAATACCACGTAGCAACAGGCATTGATATCACCGAAAGCGAAAAAACCAGCAAAGCCCTGCGCGAGCATGAAGAGATGCTGCGCCAGATTCAAAAATTAGATGCCATTGGCCAACTGACAGGGGAAATTGCCCACGATTTTAACAATATTTTGGCAGGCATTCAAGGGTATGCCCAACTGATTGAAGAATCTTTAGCCTCAGGTACAGTTGCGGCTGAGCATGTTCACGAAATTCAACGTATTTGTGAAAAAGCCCGAGCGCTTACCGGCCAATTACTGATCTTCAGCCGTAAACACCGCCCCAATCCCCGTCCGCTGAACATTGAAAAACTGCTGCTTGAAATGAATCCTCTTTTTCTGCCTCTTTTAGGCGAAAATCTACAATTACACACCGATTGCGCCCCCAACCTCCCTCAAATATTAATGGAACCAACCCACCTTGAACAATTGGTCATGAATCTGGTCGTTAATGCCCGCGACGCCATGGATAAACAGGGAGAAATTTTCATCAAAACCTTTTTAAAAGATGAAAAGCGGGAAATTTTCGTTCCGCTTTTTGGGAACCGCCCTGCGGGAAAATACCTGTGTATTTCAGTCAAAGATCAGGGAACAGGCATACCTGTTGAAATTCAGGAAAAAATCTTTGCTCCCTTTTTTACGACAAAAGCCGAAGGAACCGGCTTGGGCTTGGCCATCATCTATGGCATCGTCACAGAATATGGCGGCTATATTCTCTTGAACAGTTCTCCCCAAACAGGAACCTGTTTTGAAATTTATCTTCCGGCCATGCTTTCCACTCCTCTCTCCCCAGCTTCTTCATCCAATCTCCTGATCCTGGGACTTTTCGAAAAAGATCTGGAGAGTCTTGAGAATTCGCTGGGCCCAGAGTATACCTACTCTGCCCTTGAAATCCCCCAGACAGCTCCGCCCTCTGGCCAGCGCATGATCAGCCGCCTGACGGTTGAAAATATTGAGAAAATTCACAACTGGGCTAAACAAGCACGAACACCTCCTCAAGTGCTTTACCTCAGTGGCACTGAAGAACAGGAATTGGCGCTGCTTCCACAATTAAAACCTTGGGAAGATATTCTGATCTGTCCAATGGACAGTTTCAGGCTCAATAAATGGCTGCAGGCTTAATGGAAACAGGTAATTCAGCCAAAAACCAAGGTCTCCTGCTAAGATACTTCTACTAATTTAAACAGAGATTTTATCATGTTGAATATTCAAGCTTTGCCACTCAAAAGTTTATCGGGTCTGCTTTTGTTTTTATGGAGCCCATCTTCAGCTCAGGCTCTCAGTCTTTCACTGCAGCCCCTTCCGGGAAAATTTAAGCAACCGGTCTTTTTAACCGCTCCTGCTGGAAGCGATCTGCTCTTTGTAATCGAACAGCAGGGCATGATCTGGAAAATTGCCAAAGGCCAACCCAAAACACTTTTTTTAGATCTCCGCAGACAGATCCAAGCGGGAGGAGAAAAAGGTTTACTTTCTATGGCCTTTGCACCTGATTACCTACGCCATGGGCGCTTCTTTCTCAACTATACAACCGGCACGCCCCTGAAAACCCGTATTTCGGAATGGCGTGCCAACCCTCAGAAACAAACCATCATTCAAGGCAGTGAGCGCGTTTTGCTTGAAATTCCCCAGCCCTATCAAAACCACAATGGCGGCCAGATTGCCTTTGGCAAAGATGGCATGCTCTATATTGGTATGGGTGATGGGGGCAGCGCCAACGATCCCCATGGCAATGGACAAAACCCCAACAGTTTACTCGGAAAAATTTTGCGTATAGATGTCAGCAAAGGCCCCGGCTACCGTATTCCAACGGACAATCCCTTTCAGCGGCAAGCCGGTTACCGGCCTGAAATTTGGGCCTATGGCCTGCGCAACCCCTGGCGCTTTAGTTTTGATCGTCAGACGGGTGAACTTTATCTCGGAGATGTGGGACAAAATCGTTTTGAAGAAATTGATCTGGTTGAGAAAGGTCAAAATTATGGCTGGAACCGACAGGAAGGTTTTTCATGTTTTTCCCCGCCGCAAAACTGTTCAAGTAAAGGTTTGACAGCCCCTCTCGTAGCGTATGGTCGCCAAGCAGGAATCGCTGTCACAGGTGGCTATGTCTATCGCGGCAAACGCTTTCCAGCGCTTTCAGGTCTCTATCTTTACGGCGATTTTGGCTCAGGCAAAGTCTGGGGGCTTAAACAAAAACAGAAAAAAATCCTTTGGCATCAGCCCCTTCTCAACTCGGGATTGAATATCAGTTCCTTTGGAGAAGATGGCCATGGAGAACTCTACTTGCTAGACTATAGCAAAGGTCGGATTTATCGGATAGAAGCAGGGAGCAGAAAATGAAAAAGTGGATTCCAAGCGCCTTAAGCGCCATTCTGTTATTGGGAGTCATGGCCTGTGCGCCTGGATCGGAAGAGAAAAACGACCACAAAGTCTTACGTTTGGGGCTTGTTCCCTTTGAAACAGGTGAAGAATTGCTCAAGGATATTCAACCCCTGCTCAATGTGATTGAAAAGGGGATGGACATGGAGGTTCAGCCTTCTGTTGCCGCTGATTATACAGGTGTTGTTGAATCCCTTAAAAATAAGCAACTCGATGCCGCCTTTCTCAGCCCAGCATCCTATGTTTTAGCCAAACAGGAAGCCAATGTACGCATTATTGTCAAATCTCAACGCAATGGCTCAGCCTCTTATTACGGGGCGATTATTGTACGTGCCGACAGCCCAATTCACAAACTCACCGATCTCAAAGGTAAGAAATTTTCTTTTGGCGATCCGATTTCTACTTCGGGGCATATCTTTGCCCGCAAGATTATGAAAGAAGCAGGCGTCAACCCTGATACGGATTTAGACAAAGTGATTTATTCAGGCAGCCACGACGCGACGATTTTAGCCGTTCTCAATGATAAAGTCGATGCAGGGGCTACCTACGCCGATGATAACCAGGGCAAGTCCAGCGCCTGGAGCCGCTTTCTCAAACCTGAAGATCTTAAAAAAATTCGGGTCTTAACCTATACCGAACCCATTCCCTCTGACACGATTTGTGTGAGTGAAGATTTCCCCGAAGCTCTTACCCAACGCCTGCAAAAAACCATTCTGGATTACAGTCAATCCCCTGAAGGCAAAGCGCTGATCAAAAAGCTGTATCATTTTGATGGCTATGTAGAAGCCAATGACGCCGACTATAAAAGCGTAAGAGAGGGCTTTGCGGCCGCAGGAATTGATCTCAAGGCCAAATTGAAAAAGTCCCCCTGAAGCCCAACTAAAAAAGGGGCTCTTATGACAGAGCCCCTTTTAAAAACAAAAAATTAAAGTGCGAGTAGCTCTTGATTTTCGAGTGCGCTGTCTTCGGGTAAAACAAAGTGCTCGTGAATCACCTGCATCGCTTTTTTAACCTGATCGCGTTGCACCACACACGAAATTTTGATTTCGGAGGTACTGATCATCTGAATATTAATTTCAGCCTTTGAAAGGGCTTCAAACATTTCAGCGGCAATGCCAGGGGTTCCAATCATGCCCACGCCCACAATCGAAACCTTGGCCACATCGCCATCAGAGACCACATCCTTGGCTCCCAATTGATCTGCTACGGCTTGGGTAATCGCAATGGCCTGGGTCAAATCATCTTCATGCACCGTAAAAGCAATATCATTGGTAAGGTTCTCTTGCACAGATTGAATAATCATATCGACGCTGATTCCTTTTTCAGCCAAAGCCCCAAAGAGTTGCGCTGCAACCCCTGGACGGTCAGGCACATGGCGAATCGCGACTTTGGCTTGGCGGGCATCTGCAGTAACACCCGTCACCGGGCGATGAATTTCCAGATCCTTCATGGGTTTGACATAGGTCCCTTCATTGGTATTGAAACTCGAGCGAACATGCACCATCGTGCCATATTTCTTGGCGCACTCTACCGAGCGCGGATGCAAAACTTTCGCGCCCAATTGAGCGAGTTCCAGCATTTCTTCATAGGAGATTTCCTGAAGTTTTTGCGCTTCAGACACAATATTGGGATCGGTGGTATAGACCCCATCGACATCGGTATAAATTTCACAGACAGGGGCATCGAGCGCACCGGCCAAGGCTACGGCAGTGGTATCTGAGCCTCCTCGCCCCAGGGTGGTAATCTGGTGATCGGGAGTCACCCCTTGAAAGCCTGCAACAACCACAATAAAGTCTTCGGCCAAAAGCTTACGAATCGCCTCTGTGTCGATATTGATAATTTTTGCTTTGTTGTGGCGATTTTCGGTAATAATCCCAGCCTGCGCACCCGTCATGGAAACAGCCTTAAAACCCAATTCATGCAGGGCCATACACAGCAAAGCAATGGTGACTTGTTCTCCTGTCGCTAAAAGCATGTCCATTTCACGGGCATGGGGTTGGCTGGAAATTTCACGGGCCATTCCGACCAGACGATCGGTGGTCTTTCCCATGGCAGAAACAACAACAACCAAGCCCTCAGAATTTTTTTCTTTACTTGCCGCGACTTTACGGGCTACATTTTGAATACGTTCTACATCGGCGACAGAGGAGCCGCCAAACTTTTGTACGAGAATACTCATCAATCTTGCTCTCTTATTGCGTACTGAAGTTGCTGCTTTGCCTATTCAGTATAGTACCAGAGCGCCCTCTGCATCTATAGCTGCAATCACATAGTCGCAGGAAATTCCCAATTGGTTCCATTGGGCCTGCATGACCTTGGCAATTTCTTCCGAGTTTTGCCGGGTCAACGCCAATAAGCTGGGGCCCGCCCCACTCAAAACAACCCCCAAGGCCCCGGCCTCACGCCCGGCCTGCATCACTTCCGGCATACCTGGCACCAGAACCTGACGATAGGGCTGATGCAAACAATCATTCAAGCCCAGAGCAATCAGCTGATCATTGTTTTGCGCAAATCCAGCGACCAAAGCAGCTAAAAAACTGGTATTGCGAATACAATCTGCTTTGGAGAATGAATCGGGAACCACCGCACGCGCTTTCTGGGTTTCAAGTTCAAACGCAGGGTAAAGCACAACCCAGTCCAAATTTTTAGGGATGTCTAAAGGGGCGCTGAAATAATTTTGAGGGGTTTGAATATTCAGGATACAGCCCCCTAAAAGGGCCGGAGCCACATTGTCTGGATGGCCTTCCCAGGCAATGGCCTGCTCTAAAATTTCATGGCGGGAAAAAGGAGATCCGGCCCAGGCATTCGCAGCTAAAAGCCCGGCAATCACAGCTGTTGAGCTGCTGCCCAAACCTCTGGCCGGTGGAATCTGAACCTGGAGTTCTAATTGAAACAGAGGAATAGCTAAACCCAAACGCTGGAAAACAGAGGCAAAAGCCTGATAGACCCTATTCTCATGATTCAGCGGAAAGCCCAATTGATCGGCAAAGGGCCCAGAAGCAAAGATCTCAAGCGCAGACTGGGGCTTGAAAATAAAGGTATTATAAAGTTTGAGTGCTGCACCCAGCAAATCATAGCCGGCTCCCAAATTCGCAGTCGTGGCGGGAACCCGAATCTCAAGTTCAGGAAAGGGATTCACGCGTGTAACTTGCCGTTTTCTCCCACTTTAATCTGCACACCAAAGACAGCATGAATAATTTCAGGAACACGATGTGCGGGCAGGTAGAGCTGAATAAAGTAAACGCGGCGCTGGTCGTCATAATAGCGTTGACGCGCCACAATATTGCCCAACTGACGCACAATTTTTCCTGCAGCCTCTTCTTCAGAAACTGTTTCTTTTTGCGTCGCCATGTATTCAACATAGGCCTTGGCCAATTCACGCGCAAGCAATTTGCGAGCTTCCTTCAGGGCATTTTCTTCTGCCAGTTGCGCTTCATCATTGGAGTTTGTGCTGTAATCAGAGACACCGTGTCCAGTGACACTCATTCCTGAGCTATCCCAAACAGGGACAGCAGCCCAATCAGGGCGTTCAATAACCCCCCGCTGAACAGCACAGGCATTTAAAAGCAGAAGTGTTCCCAAAATAAGCACGGAACGGACAAGGATAGGCATGGTTTATTCCTCGCTAATGACGGTTGCCGGCCAATTCAACCGGTCTGTCTATTATACCGCATCCAGTAATGAATGCTCAGACGCCTCGCAGAAGCGTTAAGCTCCCAAAAGCCCAATTGGCTCAATAGGGCCCTCAAAGCCTGATAAAAAGCTTTGGTAAGCGACAAGAAAAACAGCCTGGAGAAATTTCTCCAGGCTGACCTTCGATAAAATAAAATCTACGTTCCTGTTTTCAGTGAGTGGTAAATCTCTGAATTCACAGGATCGGTTGCATTATTACTCCAAATCACGCTGATCTTACCGCGACTGTCAATTAGTACCAATGGTTTTTCTGTTGGAATCTTATTTTCAGACGCAGGTAAATCATCAAAGCCTTGGAAAGGCGTGGCTTGAGTCACAGGAGCAGGCGTAGGCGCAGGCGTACCTGTGGGTTCGGGCGTGGGAGAAGGAAAGGCTGAAGGGGTTGCCGTAGCTGAAGGAACAGTAATCGCACTTGAACCCGGTGTTCTTTCCCAACCTTCATTGGTTCTGCGTCTGAAGCGCAAAATGGGCGTGCCATTGCTCAGTGCAGAAGTCCAAACCACATTCACATTGCCAATATTATCAAGATAAACAGAAGCATTGCTCAAGACCGGTACGGTAATATTGCCAATTTCGTGAACAGCCTCTGATCGCGACCAACTGTTATTGGAACGATAGAGATACTGAATCGTAGACTCACTCCTGCGCACAAGATGCAAACGGTTCAGGAGGTCAACGCGCGCATCCAGACTGCGAGGAAGCTTTCCTGTGGCATCCTGGGTAAAAGGAACCTCTTCAATCGGCAGGAATTGCTTGCCATCCCAACTGATATATTGCACACGGGCCGTATCTTCAATCTCCCAAACCACGTGCATAATCCCATTGGTGCCAATATTGATGCGCGGCCGGTAAGATTGGGTATTTTGATTGGAAAGTTGAATCGGAGCCTGCCACTTGCCATCTTGTAATTGGCTTAAATAAACAGTTTTCACACTGTTTTCAAGTTGACTCCAAACAGCGTAAACCTGCCCATTGATCGGATTTACCGCAATATCAGGGAAATCAGCTTCAACTTCGGTTGTCGGCGAATTCACAGAGATGATCAAAGGCTTGCTCCAATTCACGCCATCGAAATGACTGTAAACAATGCGGCGACCTTTGAAGTCTTTGTTGTCGCTATTTGACGACCAAAGAACATGGGGAGACCGATCTACCCCTACAGCAACAGCGGGATTGCGAGCCCCTCTGAATTTATCATCGCCTGAAATTGAGACAAAACCTGAAGGCTGAGTAGATACATTGCGGTTGTCAGTCGACCAAGTTTTGCCATTGTAGCGGCTATAAAAAATCATGCCGCTTTCTTTTTCCTCTTGAAAGCCATCCTGGCGCCAGACCATATGAATATTGTCAGAGCCATCAACTTCTGCATCGGGTTGATCAGAAGAGCCAATATTTCCAGAGGCATTGATCGGTGTTGCAGACCAGGTCACCTTGGATACACCAAAGGAAATTGAAGCTTGGGTATTGCTGCTGACGACAACTGTTTTTGCTGCACTCAGCTCATTGGTGCTTGCGATAGAGTCACCCTGAACTTGGTAGCCAGAAGCGATGACCCGAGTGGTCCAACTTCCCGCAGGAATATTGTCAATTCTAAAACTCACAGTTGTCGGAGCCAAAGCACCACTTGTTGTCTGAGGAGGAGCGACCACAATCACAGGCGAAGAAACGGGATCATTACACAAGACCACAGCGGCATCACCGGGCATCAGCCCACTGATCGAGCCACTGATATTTCCGGGCTTTAAAACCGGATTGACGGGAACAATCGAGGGAACAACGCCTTTACCTGTCACCAACGCAGCAGAAAAAGCTGCGGCGTTCACAAGTGCAGGATTGGCTGCACTTTTGCCTTCGAGAACCAGTGCTTTTAGCTTTTCAGAATCCACGGCGGCTGCGGCAACCTTGTCTTGAGCACTTACCTGCTCAATAATGGTGGCAATCATTGTGGTCAATAAATTGACATCCACATCAGGCGTAACCTCAGAAGATTCAACCGTAAAAACCCCTTTTACCAGAGCACCAGGAACTTCATCCAAATCATCCATCCCTTGTACTTTTAAGAGATAGTTTCTTCCCAAAGGCACTTTGATCGTTGCCGTCATACCGCCTTGGCTGATCGGAATAATTTTTTCAGCTTTAAAATCCGTGCTGACAGAAGTAATCGTCACTTTAATGCGATTGATGCGTCCCTCTTCAATGGATTGCGTGGAAAAGCCATGATAAGCAGCCAAAGCAGGGTAGCTTTTGGCCATCGGCAAATCGATATGCAGGCGAATGGATCCAGCCGTTTCAGTGTTCAACTGCAGGACACTCTGATTCAAAGTGGCTTGATGGTTTCCTGTCGTTGGCAAAGTCTGACAACTCAGCACACTGGCCAAAGACACAGAAACAGCAATCAGAAGACCTGTGATTTGATTTCTTTTGTTTTTCACAGTCGAAACTACTCCGTAAACTTGATATGGGCCCGGATGGTTCCTTCCTGGACCTGAATCTGAATAATATTACTGGTGACATTGCCTGCACTGGCGATCAGGTTGGTGGTGCCTGTCGCAACAGCTTCAACCACACCGGTGCTGTTGACCTTGGCAATCGATTCATCACTGGAAGACCAGCTAAAGGTTAGATTTGAAATATCCTGCCCCTCTGAATCTTTGCCTGCAGCAACAAACTGACGCTGTTCTTGAAGTCGGCTGAACTTAAACAGCGTGGGTTGGGTGGCTTCATTCTCAGGACGAATAATGATCGTCCGCAATTTGGCCAGTTCGGGGGAAGCTGCAGCAGTATCCCCCAGAATCGTAGTGGCAGAAGTATCCGTGGCGGGGGTCGTGGCAGCTCCACTGGTGACAGAAGCAGGAGAAACCGTTACCAGCGCCAAAGATTCACGTCCCAGGCTTTCTGCTTTGATCTGAGCATTTCCAGGTTTAAGTGCTGTAATCATCCCATTGTTGTCAATGGTTAAAATTTCAGGACTTAAACTGCTCCATTGGGTAGGGAGATCACGCTTAATATCTCCATTCTGATTGAGGAGAGCAGAAACCTTAACCGTTTTGCCGACCTCCACAGTCAGATTACCAGGCTCAATAACAAGTCCTGTCGCGCTGGCTGGCGCATCCGTTGTCGGTGATGGCGTAATGATTGGATTATCATTGTTACTGCAAGCGGTAACCACAAGCAGGGACAGGATCAGGGTAGAAAAAATTTTGCTGGACAAACGACCCACTCCTCCTAGAAGATGTACAGTAAGCATCGGCGTGCCGGGGTTACGGCTTAACGAGAATGCCGGAATATTTCAGACTTAAGTATAGCATACTGCTTTTTGCCAGATAAACACTCTTAAAAATCAAGTATAAACTCTTTTAGAGGCCGCTTATGCTGATGGCTCAAGATTAAGTCAAACAATTAAAATTTAACAAACAAACAAAAATTTAATGAAAAATTAAAAACAAACCCCGCTCATATTAAGAAATCGCCCTGATTTAAGGCACTCTCAACGCGCGAATCAGAGTTTCTTGTCCGCGAATAATGCTCATTAACAAAACATCCCCGGAAGCATGTTTTTCAAATTGGGCATAAAATTCAGCCAGACTTCCGACAGGTTGCCGATCCACTTCGGTCAGAATATCCCCTGGGCGAATCCCCTGTTGAATCGCCTCACTGCCCGGCTCCACCTGGGTCACCACCAGGCCTTGCAGACTGGCCGGCAGTTGCAGCTTTCGCCGCAGGCGGTCATCCACCACCTGCACTTCCAGGCCCAGTTTTTTCAAGATCTCGGGGCGAACAGGTTCTAAGGGATTGCTGTTTTCAGCAGTCATTTCCCGCAGTACAGGCTTGAGTTCCAGGGGTTTTCCATCTCGCAAAAGTTTGACCGTAACAACCGTTCCTGGCGCGGTCATGGCAATCTGATTGCGAAAGTCCTGCACCTCATGGACAGGCATTTGGTTTAGATGGGTCAAAAGATCATATTTTTTAAATCCTGCCTTGGCTGCGGGCGTATCTGGAAAAACATCCATCACCAAAATACCTTGGGTTGTGGCTGAAAGTTTCAGACTTTTAAGCATCAATTCATCAATGGGTCCAATCATAATGCCCAATTGAGAACGCACTACTCTTCCCTTGGTAATCAAGGAATTTAAAACTTTCTTGGCAAGATTGCTGGGAATGGCAAAACCAATCCCCATATACCCCTCATTGCGACTGGCAATGGCCGTATTGATCCCAATCACTTCGCCCCGAATATTGACAAGCGCTCCACCACTGTTGCCAGGATTAATCGCGGCATCGGTCTGAATAAAATCCTCAAAGTCGGCAACGCCAATATCTGCACGGCTCTTGGCACTGATAATGCCTGCTGTCACGGTAGACTGAAGCCCAAACGGACTGCCAATCGCAAGCACCCATTCGCCCACCCGAATTCCGCCTGAATCGCCCAAGGTCGCTGCGACCAGTTGAGAATTGGGTTGAACCTGAATCACAGCAAGATCGGTGGGCTGATCATCGCCAATTAAACGCCCTTTCAGCGTTTTTCCACCCGCCAGAACCACATCGATTTCACTGGCATTTTCAATCACATGGTGATTGGTGAGAATATATCCCTTTTGAGCATCCACCACCACCCCAGAGCCCACATGCTCCTCTTCCTGAGGATGTGAAAAGCCAAAATAATCTTCAAAAGGTGCTTGGTTCTTAGGCGTATTTTTGCGCATTTTGGGGGTCTTTTGAGTGGCATGTGTTGAGATACTGACCACCGAGGGAATCACGCCCTGTGAGACCGCTTTAAAATCACGCCCGAGCTCCTGACTGATACGGGAAACTTTCTTGACGGGCCCTTTCAGTTGCCCATTCTGCTTTGAGTCGGGGCAAGCTGAAAGGCTCAGAAGAGATAAAACAGCAAGCAAAGAAGCTTTCAGTGGGGGGGGAGCATAGATAGAGTTCATTGATTTTTGCGCATTTTCCTGTTTTCTTCTTGCGAGACGGCTGGAATTCTTGATTCGCAAGGCTTATTATAGCAGTCTGCAGAGAAGAGCCCCAAGTGAATAAATTTTAAACTCGCTTTTGAAAGAAAATAAAGGCACCATCAGATTGACAGGCCTATCCTGCCCTCGTTACACTCGGTGAGAAGCTTTCCCCAAAACCTGAAATGCTTTCTCAATTACTACTTTATGAAAAAGGAGGCACGCCATGAAAATGAAACAACTGGCCCTGGCCTTACTCTTAATCAGTTCGTTGACCGCCTGCAAAGCTGCCGAAGATGCTCAAAAAACCATTGAAGAAGGCGCAAAACTTACCACGGGTCAAATTGATCGTGCCAAAGTGCTCTCAGATCTCACCCAAATCACAGGCGCCTTGGCAACCTATAGAATGCAAAATGAAAAATATCCAGATTCTCTCAAAGATTTGAATCTGAGTTTAAATTATCCTCAAGATTTAGAATACGATGCCAAAACAGGCAATGTGAGAAGCAAAACATTCCCAGACCTTTAGGTTTAAACTTATGAAACGTGGTTTTTTGACTTTTTTAAGTGCCTTGGTTGTGATGGCGGCAGGGCCCTTCTTGCTTTTTGCCGCCACCTATCTTCTGACCTGGCGCAGCTATCCGGTGAAGGCAACGGTTGAAACAGACAGCAATTTGCCGCGCGTGGTTTTAAAGCAAATGACCTTACACGCCGAAACGTTTGGTCCCCCACAGGCCCCCGTGCTGGTTGTTTTGCACGATGGGCCTGGTGCAGATTATCGCTCTCTCTTGCCCTTAAAAAGCCTCTCGGATCAATTTCGCGTTGTCTTTTATGATCAGCGGGGCAGTGGTCTTTCTGCACGGGTACCTGAAAACAAACTCTCTGTTCAGCAAGCCCTTGAAGAGCTTGAAGCCCTGGTGGATCATATCTCTCCAGACCAGGCGGTCAGTTTCTTCGGGCACGGCTGGGGAGGCATGCTCGCCACAGCCTATGCAGGAAGACACCCTCAACGCACAGCCAGCTTGATTTTGGCCGAACCAGGGTTTCTAAATACCGAAATGGCCCACAAAATCTTGCCTGAACTTTCACGCACTTCTGCAGGTTTTATTTTCAATACCACGCTTTCCTGGATCAAATCATTGCATATTCAGGAACCCGATCGCGAAGCCGCAGCCGACTTTGTTTACAGCCAGATCCGTGTACAACCCCGTTACCATTGTCCCCAAAAACTTCCCACCGCTGAAAGCTATTGGAGAGGGGGATTCAAAGCCTGGAAAACGATCACCCAATCCACCTTTACAAAACAAGGACAAATCGCGATTGATTTTATCAAAGACCCGAAAAGCTTTCAAAAACCCGTTCTGTTTCTGATCAGCGAATGCAATACCCTGACTGGAAAAACCTTTCAGAACCATCAAATGCGCCTGTTTCAACAGGTTAAAAAAGCAGAAATCAAGCACAGCGGCCACGAATTTCTGCTCGACAACCCTCAAGCAACCCTGGCTCAAGTGCGTTCTTTTCTGAATCCTTCTGAGCAAAAACCTGAATTGAAATAAAAGCTTCACGCTCTTTTTTTGCACTTTCAGCGCTTGTGTGACAATATCTCTTGATTTTTTCAAGGGCAATCAGGTTTAATCAAATCAGAAAAGAGTGTCTGATTTGGGGGAAAAGAAACGTGAAAGTAGTGGTTTTATCCAGGGATTATATGCCCTTGATGTATTGCGATATTCGCAGGGCCATTGCCCTGGTTTATACCCATAAAGCTGAAATCGTAAAGGAAAGTGGCGATTTCCTGCGCTCGATTTCTTCTCAGTTTCCCATTCCCAGGGTGATTCGTCTCTTGGGCAAATTGGTTAAACATATTGTACCCAAAGTCACCTATACCCGCAAAAACGTACATATTCGCGACAATTATACCTGCCAGTACTGCGGTTCGCGTGAAAAACTTACGCTGGATCATGTCATGCCGGTTTCACGCGGGGGCAAAAGCGCCTGGGAAAATGTGGTAACCGCCTGTTCCCCCTGCAATGCGCGCAAAGGCAACAAGACACCGGATGAAGCTTCAATGCCCTTGAAAACAACTCCCCGGAAGCCCAGCATTTTAATGCAAATTGATTGGCATCAGTTTTTTAATGGGGAATGATCACTCAGATCAACAATAAATCATGCATCCGTGCTTTTAAGCGGTGGACAGCCTGGGCATGAATTTGACAAATTCGGGCTTCCGTCAGTTCAAGTACCTGGCCAATTTCTTTCATGGTCAAGCCTTCAAAATAATAAAGTGAAACCAATTTCTGCTCCCGTTCAGGCAAGGAGCGCAAAGCTTCCTGCAGTGCTTCCTGCATGGCCTGGCGATCGATCTCACGGGTCGGGTCACTGGAAGCACGGGTATCGGGAAGCGATTCTTCCCAATTTTTCAAATGACTGCCTGCAGAAAGTAAATAATCCAAAGACACGACCAAATAAGAAGTATCATTCAAAATCTGGTGCAACTGCTTGAGTTCAATCCCTAATTCCAGCGCCAAATCCTCTTCTTGAGCCGGCTTGCCCGTACGGTTTTCAATCCGGTGAATGGCCTTTTCAACTTCTCTGGCCTTGCGCCTGAGTGAACGTGGCATCCAGTCCATGGCGCGCAGTTCATCGAGAATTGCCCCCCGAATACGGGTCATGGCATAGGTTTCAAAACGGACTTTTCGTTCTGGGTCAAATTTTTCAACGGATTGAATCAAGCCCAAAAGACCGTAGCCAATCAAATCGTCACTGTCAAGATGCGTTGGCAATTGCACCAACATGCGAGAAACCGCATAACGCACCAGATACAGATAGTGTCGAATTAAACGGTCACGGGCATCTGCCTGGCCTTGCTTCAAATACGCTTCCCAACTGGAAGCGATTTCTTCTGGGGTTAAATTTGACATAGTGGCCATTATAGCCTGATCAGCGCCTGTAACTGCAAGTCTCTGTCACTGAAAACAAAAACTGCTTATTTCTGAACGAGGAGAGGAAGGGGGTCTTTCTCTTGGCGCAGATCAGAGGGTAAAACAGAACTGGAAAGATCGGGCAATTTTAAGCTTTCAGAAACAAGTCTTCCACTCACAGGCTTGGCTTCAGTGGACACCAGAGGCTCAATTCCAGCCACTTTTGTTGCTTGAGAAATCTGGGGTTTAAACAAAGGCCCGCGTAAATCCTGACTTTCTTCGAGCAGGGCCCATACCCAGACAAGGCACTGGCCCAGCATTAAGAAGACAAGCATCGCCAAAAGGCATCGGACCATCACAAGCAAAGGGGAAATTTGAGCATTTACCGCGCTAAGCGCCGTTAAAACAACAGCTGAAACCGCAAATTTCAGGGGAAATTTATCCAATAAAGGGAACCCCAAAGTATTTCTTTCTTCAGGATTCATCAGTTTCTCCCCCCAAGTCCAGAAGCAATTGGGCTGAGCTTTGGGCTGAAACACTCAGTAGCAATCGCCGATTTTCAACTTCAACCAGATACAAAGAGACCCCCGAAGTCAAAGGATGAACGGCTACCGTTCGAATCTCTGAGGGCGGAACACCAGGGAGAGCTTGAGCCCCAAAAGGAAAACGCAGATTGCGTTTTTGCAAAAGAAAGGCTGTAGCATAGATCAACAAAACCACCAGAGCCAGTTTGAGAATCAACTCCAGCCAACCTGCCGAATTAACCTGCCCACTCAGAACCTGTTCTGAAAGCGGCAATCAAGAACCTCCTGAAACCCGCTTAAGTTTAGCGCAGAACCTTTTTAATCGCGTCAATCACGCGATCTTCCTGGAAGGGTTTTACAATAAAGTCACGGGCACCGGCCTGAATGGCGTCTAAAACCATTGCCTGTTGACCCATGGCACTGCACATAATAATCCGAGCATTGGGATCTATTTTGCGAATTTCACGAACGGCAGTAATTCCGTCCATTTCAGGCATCGTGATATCCATCGTGGTGACATCAGGACGAAGCTCCTGATACTTCAGAACGGCTTCGGACCCGTTGGCAGCTTCACCCGCTACCTCATAGCCATTTTTAACCAGAATATCACGAATCATCATGCGCATAAATGCGGCATCATCTACAACCAGAACTCTTGCTGCCATAATTGTTTCTCGATTCCAATCCGGTTAACCCGAATTGATTTACCTTTCTCTTTTAGGATGCCTTAGCCATGAAGTCTGCTCTGTTAAAGTGCTTAGAATCAACAGATATTTCAGCAATTCGCAGGCTCCTGTTCTAACCCATATTTTATCAGAGAGCAGAGCCTCTCGCAATCTTTCGGTTTAATCACCACGGAGATGGTTCAGTCGATCAGCCGGTCCCAGGATTTCAGAAATCCTGACACCAAAATTTTCATTGATCACCACCACCTCCCCTTTGGCCATTAATTTGCCATTGACCAAAAGGTCAACAGGTTCTCCCGCCAGTTTGTCCAGTTCAACCACCGAACCCTTGGTTAAGTCCAAAACATTTTTAATCTTGAGCTTGGTACTGCCCAATTCAACCGTCACACGCAGGGGAATATCCACAATCCGATCCAAACTGGGGTTGGCAGGCATGGGATGCCCTGGAATCAGCGGACTGAACTCAGCCGGGCGAACAGAAGCAGGGGGCCCTTGATAAGCGGCCTGGGGAGGGGGGTAATAGGCCATCTGCTGGGGCGATTGTGGCTGCGCATACACAGGCTCCTGGTAATAAGCTGGAGCGGCCTGTTGCGCCTGAGAAGGCATCTGAGGAGAAGGGGCAGACGGCGGTGCGGCAGAAGCTGCGGTCGGCCCCGCCGACAAAAGTGCTTTCAATTTTTTTGCTTTGGGCTCCGGACGCAATTCATAGAGTTCACTGTCCAAGACCCCTTCAATCACAAAATTAAATTTGATCACCATCAAGGGCTGATTGAGGAACTCCAGGGGAACCACAGAAGGATCATTGATTTGCACCAAAAGGCTTTCGGGGGCCTTCATTGCCAATTTTTGTTTATATTCCTGTGAAAGTGCAGTGGCAGCAGCTCCCATCAACTGGTTCATGACTTCACCAATTGCGCTGGTCTGCAAATCGCTGATTTCAAGGTCCGGATTTCGCCCATCCTTGCCCATTAAAATATCAAAAATCACAGCCACGTCATAATCTTTGATCAAAAGCAGCGAAGGAATTTCTTCCCCCAAAAGATAACCTGTGCGGATCATGACCTGATTCACAGGCAATTCATGCTGCAACTCATCAAATGTCTGTATGAGAATCTCAGGATGCGTGACATTCACGGTTTTGCCCAAGGCCTGAGAAACAGCTGAAGAACCGGCATCCATCGCCACAGTGGCAAAATTCAGAAAGAAATCACTGTCTGAACTGGCCAGCGCTGAGCTTCCTGATGCAGGACTGTCAAATGTTCCTGTTCCTTCGAGTAAGGCGTTGATTTGTTCCTGAGATAGACCCACTTTTTTATCCTTCGTCTACAATTGCTGTAATTTGGGCTGCCATTTGACGCCCCAAGGTGCCAGGCCGCGCATGAAACTTACAGGTTTGTTCAACCGTAAGCGGCAAACTGTCAGCGGGTTGAGAGCCGAGCTGAATGACATCCCCCACTTGAAGTCCGATTAAATCCCGAACGGTAATATCAGTATACCCCAGCAAAAGCGCAACTTTTACCTCGACCTGCTCCATGGTGCGCTTGACCTCTTCGCTAAGCGGTTGAAGCTCTTCTTTGCGCAGTTGCCCACTCATAAAAAACTGGCGGTGCATATTTGCCAAAACAGGTTCAATCGTAGGGTAGGGCAGACAGATACGCATCGAGCCTGTACTTTCTCCCAATTTCATTTCATAGGAGATCACCAAAACACTGTCTGAAGAAGCACAGATTTGCACAAAACGGGGATTGGTTTCAAGCGCCTGAATCACGGGCTCCAGATTGGGAAGAATATGTTTCCAGGCCTCTTTAAAAGAGACCATGCCCTTATTAAAGACATTCGACATCAGGGTCTGTTCAATATCCGTCAATTCACGTGGACGCGCCCCCGCCCGGCCGGGCCCCCCCAATAAGCGCTCAATAATGGAGATCGCTGTTCCTGGGGTAAATTCAAACAGAATCGTACCTTCCAGGGGCAAAAGCCGGTAGATCATGACCACGGTGGGATTGGTAATCGAACGCATAAACTCATCATAGGTCAACTGGTCAACTGAAGCGACTTCCATCTGAACAGGAAGGCGCATTTGCGTGGTCAGCTGGGTTCCCAATAAACGTCCAAAAATTTCATGCACAGCCAAGAGGGTTTGGCTGTGCTCACGTGAAAATTTAGACGGATGGCGGAAATCATACAGGCGAACATCGCTGGTTTGCCCTTTTTCCTGCATGTTCTGAACCGTGGTCGAGCCACTGTCAATTGCAGACAAAAGAGAATCGATCTGATTCTGGGAGAGAACCTCACTGCCCTTGGCCACGTTTGCTTAGGCCTCCGCTAGAGAAGCAGGAGCAGGTTTCTGCCCAGAACTGTGAAGCAACTGGCGCAAGAGGGCTTGCGACAAACCTGTGCCCCGGCCCTGCGAAAGCGAGTAGCCCAATTGCTCATCGCTCATGCTTTCATACATACGCTGAGGCCCCGCTGAGCCCCCGGCCAAAAGCCCCCCTTCAGGAATGGTTTTGCGCATTTCCTGCAAAACTTGCGTCATAAAAAGCGCTTCAAACTCGTGTACAGCTTTTTTCAGACGCGCCTGCTCAGGAGACGCTGCTTGAACAGCAGCACCTGAAGCGACTTTGGTATATTCAGAAGATGGGTTCAATTGAGATATCTGATGCATGGGATCGATAGAAACCTCTCAGTATATCTTCATTGTAAACTACACCCAGCGAAAGGGCGAATTTTTTACAAAACGAAAAACAGGGCTAACGCTTGGCGTTATTTGCAATCTGAAGCATTTCATCGGAGGTCTGAATCGCCTTGGAATTGGCTTCATAGGCACGCATGGAAACAATCATGCGAATCATTTCATCGGCCACCCGTACATTCGACATTTCAAGCATGCCCTGGGCCAATGCACCAAAGCCAGGACTGGTTCCTGCTGTCCCTGTAATTTCCGTACCCGAAGCCTGGGTTGCACGGAAATAGTTCTTGCCCAAACTTTCAAGCCCCACAGGATTCACAAAACGTACCAATTGAATTTGACCAGAATTCGAAGTCACACCATTCACGGTTTGAGAGACAGTGCCATCAGACCCAATCGTCACATTGGTCGCATTCTGATCAATCGTAATATTGGGATCGACATAGTAACCGTCATGGGTCACCAAGGCACCGTTGGCATCTGTTT
This sequence comes from bacterium (Candidatus Blackallbacteria) CG13_big_fil_rev_8_21_14_2_50_49_14, assembly GCA_002783405.1. Taxonomy (NCBI): domain Bacteria; phylum Candidatus Blackallbacteria; species bacterium (Candidatus Blackallbacteria) CG13_big_fil_rev_8_21_14_2_50_49_14. Next base: position 192,385 of record PFGG01000065.1, read on the forward strand.
TGAAAGAGCCATCACGGGTATAGGCAAAGGTTCCATTGGGCATGACCACCCGAAAAAAACCATCACCCTGAATCGCCAGGTCGTAGGGGTTTTCGGTATGTTGAAAATCCCCTTGGCTGAAAAAACGAGGCGTCCCAATCGCAGTTACCCCCATACCAATCTGGGTGCCTTGAGGAGAGAGAATATTATTGGCAACCTGCGAACCAGGCTGGCGCAGCATTTGATAATGCAAATCCTGAAACTCTGTACGAAAACTTTTAAAACCCGTAGTATTTACGTTCGCCAGGTTATTCGAGGTCACATCGAGATTCAGTTGCTGGGCTTTCATGCCTGAAGCCGCAGTATAAAGAGCACGCATCATAGGGGGTATTTCTCTCCTTCAATCCTTCAAAATCAGGCCGGACGGCCCAGGTCATTGATCAAACGGCCAGTCATTTCATCTTCAGTCTGCAGAGCCTTCTGGCTCATCTGGTAAGAACGCAAAGCCGTAATCATCTGCACCATTTCACGGGCGGTTTCAACATTCGCACGTTCCAACTTGCCCTGTAGAACCCGCCCTTCGGGCGGCAATTGAGGCGCATTGCTGGGAGCAGCAAAAAAACTACTGCCCCGCCGAATCAAAGACCAGGGCTCTACAAAATCAACGCGTTGCAGGCTGTCAAGATACTGATCACCGGCATAAATTTCACCTTTTTCAGAAATATTGACTTTTTCTTCAGGCAATTGAATCGGCCCTTGATCACCCAAAACGCGAAAACCTTCGGCGGTCACCAGTTCACCCTGTTCATTGCGCGTAAAAGCGCCATTGCGGGTATACATCACCCCATTGGGGGTTTCTACAGCAAAAAAACCTGTGCCTTGCAAAGCCAAATCCAGGGAATTGCCAGTATCTTCAAGCGCGCCATCTTCAAACCCTACAAAAGCACCCGAAACCACTGTACCAGTACCCAACTCGCCCAAGGTGGCGTTTCTGGCCTGACGGTATTCTATGCTTTCCTGGCCAGAGCGGGAGTCGAGATAAGGCTGAACATTTTTCAGGCGTTCAATAAAACCCGTACGAAAATCATGGTGAAGTGTCTGCTGCCGTTTATACCCTGTCGTATTCACATTGGCCAGATTATTGGCCACAGTATCCATGCGCACCATATCCATCATCATGGCAGAGGCTGCAGTATATAAACCCCGTGAAGACACCTGCTGATTTCCTTTCTGGCATTCTTATCCTAAGCTATCGGCCAGAGATCAGCACGACTTAAATTCTGAAAAATTTAATCGGTGTAAAAACCATAGGTATTTTCAACAATATAGATCGGGCGGCCTTTGACTTCCTTATAAATGCGCCCGACATACTCCCCGATAATGCCCAGGCTGGTCAATTGAATGCCCCCCAGGAACAGGATCGCCACCATGGTCGAAGCATAACCCGGCACAGCATTGCCATGCAAAAGGGTTTGAAATACCAATAAAGAAGCATAGAGAAAACTCAGCAAAGAAATACCGGCACCGAGATAGGTCCAAACTTGCAGCGGCAAAGTGGTAAAAGCAAAAATACCATCGAGGGCAAAACGCCAAAGTTTCCAGTAGTTCCAGCTGGTTTGGCCAGCAAAACGCGCGGGGCGCTCAAAATAAATCGTCGTCGTGGGAAAACCCAACCAGGCAAAGATCCCCTTCATAAAACGGGTTTTTTCTGGCAACTGCTTGAGCGTATCGACCACCTGCCGATCCATCAGGCGAAAATCCCCTGTATTTTTGGGGATATGCACTTCGCTCATGGCACTGATCAGGCGATAAAACATCAAAGCAGAATGGCGTTTGAACCAGGTATCTTCTTTGCGCTCAGTGCGGGTCGCGAGCACCACCTTATAGCCTTCCCGCCATTTTTCAATCATGGCCAGAATCATTTCAGGCGGGTCCTGCAAATCCGCATCAATCGGAATCACGGCCTTCCCACGCGAAAGATCAATGCCTGCGGTGGTGCCTGCTTCTTTGCCAAAATTACGTGAAAAATTAATCACTTTGATGCGCGGATCACGCTTGTGATAGGCGATCAATTTTTCGAGCGTATCATCGCGGCTGCCATCATTCACGCAGACAATCTCCCATTCTGGCCCCACCTGTTCCAGAATCGGAATCACCGTGTCAAAGAATTTATCCAGCCCCTCACTTTCGTTGTACATCGGTGCAACCAGAGAGACCTCAGGAATCGTATTGGTTTCATCCTGACTCAGAACAGAATTCTCGACAGCGGTATTCATAATAACCTCAATGCGTGCTGAAATGCTGGTCTCAGTATAAGCTACCTACCCAAAGGCGACAAATAGCTTGGAAAAAATTAGACCTTGACCCATGGCATTTCGCGCCAATGAATTCAATGTATTAATCTGCACATTTCAATCTCCATTTTTTTAATTCAGGGGATTGACCTCAGCACGCCCATCGATTACAATCAGGGTTAATCTCATTTAGACCGGCTGAGGGACTGGCCCTTTGACGCCGGGGCAACCTTTGGAGCTAACCCCTCTGAAAAGGTGCCAACTCCTGCGGATACCTTCGGGTATCTGAAAAATGAGTGATCAGTCAGCCGTTCGGATGGAACTGGTCATTTACCTGCTGGGTCTGCAGGGTTTCCAAGTGAGTATCTCATTTGGAGTAAGCGACATGGCCCAAACCCTTTTCTTTGCGGATCTTCCCCAAAGCACCTATTTAGCCCTCAACAGTGGCATTTTAAACCTCTCAGAACCACTGCTTCTGGATTCAGGTCAAATTCTGCACAAACCGCGTCTGGCCTGGCGCAGATTGGGCGAACCTCATTTGCCCGCCATTTTTATCTTGGGTGGCATCTCAGCCGGGCGCTATGCCTGGTGCACAGAACAAAGCCCCACGCCCGGCTGGTGGCAGGATCAGATTGGCCCTGGAAATGCTTTAGATCCCCAAAAATACCAATTGCTCAGTTTTGACTTTCTGGGCAGCAGTGGCAACAGCGAAGGCCCCCACAACAGCAGACTTTCAGGCCCAGATTTTCCAGCAATTACCACTCGGGATCAAGCCCGCGCCATTGCAGCGCTGCTCAAAGCTTTGGGCATTCAAAAATTGGAAAGTATGATTGGCGCGTCCTATGGCGGCATGGTCACCCTGGCTTTTGCGCAACATTTCTCAGAGTATCTCAAAAAAGCCCTGGTGATTTGTGCCGCAGACCGCCCTGCTCCCCTGGCCACAGCCTGGCGCCATGTGCAACGTGAAATTGTCAGCATGGCATTGAAACAGGGAGACCCTGAAGCAGGTTTACGTCTGGCGCGAGAACTGGCGGTGACGACCTATCGCTCAGAACTCGAATTTTCACAGCGTTTTGATTCAGGGCTGGGTTCCGCAGGCTGCCTGCCCTATCTCAAGCATCAAGGCCAAAGCTTTGCCAAGCGCTTTGATCCTTATAGCTATCTCTGCTTAAGCACCTCGATCGATACCCACCGAATTGAAGCAGAAGCGATTCCCCTTCGGGTGGATCTGCTGGGCTATACCAGCGATCTACTGGTTCCTGCGCCACAACTCAAGGCACTTCACACACGCCTGCCCAAGCCCGGCAACCTCACCTTGCTGAACAGCCCCTATGGGCACGACGCCTTTTTAAAAGAAAATTTGCAAACCACACAAACCATTAAAAACCACCTGGAGAGAAAACATGACTGAATTACAAGCTTCTACCCTAACCGCTCGCGAAGGCATTAACAGCGACAGCCAACATGGTGCAGTCATGCCGCCTCTGCACCTCAGCTCAAATTTTTCCTTTGCCGGTTTCAATCAAAAACGAGAATACGACTATACCCGCTCAGGCAACCCCACCCGGGATCAACTGGCCCAGGCCCTGGCCAAACTCGAAAAAGGCAGGCAGGCTGTGATTACAGCCACGGGCATGGGAGCCGTCACCTTAATTTTGCAACTTTTGCAACCAGGCGAACGGCTGCTGGCACCCGATGACTGTTATGGGGGCTGTAACCGCCTGTTCCGCGCCAAACAAGCCCAAGGACACCTGCAACTTCAACTTGAGCGTTTTACAGACAGTGCAGCCTTGATTGCGCAGATTCAAACCCTCAAACCCCGCATGGTCTGGATTGAAACCCCCAGCAATCCCCTTCTGCGCCTGAGCGATATTCAAGCCATCGCAGAAGCAGCCCATGGCATCGGAGCCCTGGTCGTGGCAGACAATACCTTTCTCTCTCCCGTTCAGCAAAACCCACTTGAACTGGGCGCAGATATCGTACTGCACTCCACCACCAAATATATCAATGGTCACAGCGATGTCGTGGGTGGAGCCGTCATCACACGGGATCCCGCCCTGGGCGAAAAATTGGCCTGGTGGGGCAACTGCCTGGGCCTGACAGGCGCACCCTTCGATGCCTGGCTGACCCTGCGCGGCCTGCGTACCCTGCCACTGCGCATGCGCCAGCACCAGGAAAATGCCCTGCAAATTGCCCATTTTCTTGAAAACCATGCAGCCATCGAACAGGTCTATTACCCCGGCCTGGCCAGCCACCCCCAGCATGAACTGGCCCTGCGCCAGCAGACAGGCTTTGGCGGTGTGATCAGTTTTGATCTGCAGGTCGATTTAGATTTGCCTGTCTTTATTGAATCACTGGAACTCTTTACCCTGGCGGAATCTTTGGGGGGCGTGGAAAGCCTGATTGCCCACCCCGCCACCATGACCCATGCCTCGATGTCGCAAGCCGATCGCCAGGTGGCAGGCATTGGCCCCCGTCTGCTGCGACTCTCGGTTGGCATTGAAGCCGCCCAGGATTTGATTCAGGATCTGAACCAAGCTTTTGAAAAAGCAGGCAGGAAGCTTCCCGAGCAGCAAACAAAGTCATTGGTACATGCCTAAAAAATAAGCACAGTACGCGTTTTTTGCCGATAGGCGATCTTTTAAAATCCAGGTATAATGACGCAACTGCATTTCCCTCACCCAATTTAAACTTAAAATCTGAAGGAAACTACCATGATCAAAAACAAAATTATTCAAATGGGCCTGATCGCCATGCTGGGTCTGGGTTTTTATACGGCTCCAGCACGGGCAGACTGGATTTCACATGAGGGCGCCAATGTAAAACTCTATGTTCCCGATGGCTGGAAACAAGATGTCAATGGCGATGGCATTCTGGTTGTAAACCCCCAAGATGAAAGCCTAATGGTGATGTTTTGGGTCATTGACGGAGTCGACATCAAAGCCGTGCTTGACGCCTTCGGACCTGAATTTGAAAAAATCGTTCAAGATATCCAATACCAGAGTGAAGAGCCTGGTGAAATTACCATCAATGGCATGCAAGCCTATTATATTCAAGGCACAGGCCAAGTTGAAGGCGAAGCTGCAGACTGGGAAGTGGCTGTGATCATGGCTGACAAGCCGCTGATCGTTGTTTCGATAGCACAAAAAGGTGCTTTCAACAGACACGAAGCAACCCTCACAAAAATGGTCAAAAGCATCAAAGCTGCCAGCTAATCTCAAAAAAATGACAAAAATGAACAGGGGCAAATTGCCCCTGTTTTTTTGTGGTTGTGTTATAGTAAGGATATATACTGGTTAAAAAACCAGTTTCCCCTCAATGTCCTTTTCGCTGACGCTGCTGACGTTTCCCGGTTGCTGCTTCTGTTTACAGGCCCCTGAGGCATCACATTTGACTATGACTGGAATTTCCCTATGCCCCATGAAACCCTCCTTCCGGAGCACCTTTTTCTCAATCCCGCGACAATACAAGCTCCTCCTGCCCCCCAAGCAAAGATTGAAAGCCCCGCTGAACTCCCCTCTCCTGAAACAGAATTTGAATCTCACACAGAACAAAATCCTCCAGAAACTGAAATTCAAGCCAGTGTTCAGGCTTCAGATCTGCAAGCCGAACCCCTTGAAAATCTAAGCGAAGCCCCAGAAGATACGGCATCAACCAGTGGCTTCGCGGCCTTGAAGCTGGCAAAACCTGTTCTGGAAGCTGTTTTGGCTTCAGGCTATGAAGATCCCACCCCAATTCAAGCCAGCATGATTCCCCATGTTTTGGCAGGAAAAGATGTACTGGGCCAGGCCCAGACAGGTACGGGCAAAACAGCAGCCTTCGCACTGCCCCTGCTTTCCCGCATGGACAGCCGCAACCACTCTCCCCAAATCTTGGTGCTGGCTCCTACCCGTGAATTGGCCCTGCAGGTCAGTGACTCCTTTGAGCGTTACGGCGCCAAACTTCCTGGTTTGAAAATCACCGCCATCTATGGCGGCCAAAGCTATGGTCCCCAACTGCGGGATCTCAGACAAGGCGCCCAAATCGTGATTGGCACCCCCGGACGGGTCATGGATCATATGCGCCGGGGCAGCTTGGATCTTTCCAATCTGCAAGCCCTGGTTCTGGACGAAGCAGATGAAATGTTGAATATGGGTTTTGCCGAAGATGTAGAATGGATTCTTTCGCAAACCCCCGAAGCACGTCAAACCGCTCTTTTCTCTGCCACCATGCCTCCCGAAATTCGCCGATTGGCCCGTAAATACCTGAAAGATCCTGTCGAAATCGCATTGGCGGCCAAAACTACCACCGCCGACACCATTCAACAGCGCTTTTGGATTGTACGTGGTTTGAGCAAACAACAGGCCCTGATTCGGCTGCTCGAAAGCGAACCGATTGAAGGCGTACTGATCTTTGTGCGCACCAAAGACGCCACGATTGAAGTGGCCCAACGTCTTGAAAACGCGGGCTATAAGGCAGCCGCCCTGAATGGTGATTTGCCCCAGAATCAGCGTGAACAGACCGTTGAGCGCCTGCGTCGCGGCAAACTGGATGTGCTGGTTGCCACCGATGTAGCCGCCCGTGGTTTGGATGTTGAACGCATTTCTCATGTCATCAATTACGATGTACCCTTTGACCCTGAATCCTATACCCACCGCATTGGCCGCACGGGCCGCGCGGGCCGTTCAGGTGAGGCCATCCTTTTGATTGAACCCCGTGAGCAACGCCTGCTCAGTACCATTGAGCGGGCCACACGCCAGCCGATGACGCGTATGTTTATGCCCGATGCCGAAAGTTTAAATCAAAAGCGCGTCGAACGTTTTAAATCACGGATTAGCCAAGCCCGCAAATTGCCTCAACTTGAATATTTCCGTGAAATGATGCTGAATTATGCGCAGGAAAATGAAGTGCCGCTCGAAGAAGTCGCAGCAGCGCTGGCTTTGCTCGTACAGGGCAAAACCCCCTTGCTCTTGCCCCCCGATCCGCCTGGATTGCAAGCCGATCCTGATCTGTCCCAACGCGTGCGCAAAGACAAATTCAGCCGTGAAAGAAGCCCCAAAAACGATTCTGAAATGGGTCTGGTGCCCTATCGGGTCGAAGTAGGCCGAATTCATGGTTTGCGTCCCAGCATGCTGGTAGGCGCGATAGCCAACGAAGCAGGCGTAGACAGCAAATTTATCGGCAAAATCAAAATGCACGATACCTATAGCGTCGTTGATTTGCCCCTTGCACTTGAAAAACACTTCTTTAAGGCCCTTGCCAAAACCCGCGTGGTCAACCACCCCCTGCGGATTTCACGTCTGGGCAAAAGCAATGCTTTTACAGAAAGTGCTCCCAGAAGCTTTGATAAAAAGCCGAAATTTTCACCCGCCCCCAAAGGCCGGCCCGATCACGCTCCCCGCGCCAAAGCAGGGAAACGTGGCTTTCTCGGGAAATAAAGTTTCACCCCATCGCGTTCAGCATTACGGAGAGCATCATGAGCCACGAAACGCCCGATACTTTGCAAAATCTGGATTATGCCGCATTTGCAGCAGAACTTGAAGATTTACATCAACGTCTCCAGGCGGGAGTGAGTGAAGCCGACTTTCGCCATTTGACCAAAATCGAAAGTTGGGGGCAGGTCTGCTCTCTTTTGGGCTATGCTACCGCCTGGCTCTTGCCCAACCCGATCAGTGCCTATCTGATCAGCCAGGGCCAGATGACCCGCTGGGCGAATATGACCCATCATATTCGCCACAGGGGCTATGATCGGGTTCCCAATATTCCCAAGCGCTATACCAGCAAAGGTTTTGCCCGCGGCTGGCGGCGCTGGGTCGATTGGCCCGACTGGTTGGTACCCGAGGCCTGGGATTTTGAGCACAATGTGCTGCACCACTACCATACCGGTGAAAAACTCGACCCCGATGTACTGGAAGACCGGGCTCATCTGATGCGCAGCTTGAATTTTCCGCTCTGGATGAAATATGCCGTGGCGATTTTCTTCATGCTGACCTGGAAACTGAGTTATTACGCACCCAATACCCTCTGGATGCTGCAACAACGACGTTCGCGACCCGGTCGCAAGGGCTTGGAAGCCAAAATAGCAGCCCATCAACCCCTGATCTTCCACGGAGCTCCCCTCTGGTGGCCTTTTCAACGTGAAAGTCTGGAATTCTGGGCGCGCTGTGTTTTACCCTATGCGCTGTTTCGTTTTGCTTTGCTGCCCGCACTGTTTTTGCCCTTGGGCATCACCGCCACCCTCAACGTTTTACTCACCAGTATTCTGGCCGAATTGATGACCAATTTACACAGTTTTTTGATTATTGTGCCCAACCATACCGGAGACGATGTTTACCGTTTTGATGAACCTGTTTCTGATAAAGCTGAGTTTTATGTGCGTCAAATTATCGGCTCTGCCAATTTTACAGGGGGCACAGATTTCAGTGATTATCTTCAGGGATGGCTGAACTACCAGATTGAACACCATCTTTGGCCCGAAATGACCATGTTGCAGTACCAAAAAGCCCAGCCTGAAGTAGAAGCGCTCTGTAAAAAATACGGAGTGCCCTATATCCGCCAGTCGATCTGGAAAAGAATCGGGCAAACCATGCGCCTGCTCACAGGCCAAAGCCGCAATCCCTTTTTTAAAACCCGCTCTCGCCAGGAGCGGGAACGGGATATGGTCGCGGTTTAAGCTTTCTATTTGCCCTCAATGCGCGCAGCCCCTGTGCTGTCAATCGTAATATTGACGGAAGAAGTATCTGTGCCCCCTTTATTATCTGAAACCAGCACGGAAATAACAGCGACCCCAGTTTCAAGACTTCCATCCGATTTCTGAGGCATCCAGGTGACGATTTCACCTTGAGTCGCAGAAAGAGTACCTTTGGTTGCAGACCAAACATATTTGAGGATATCATTATCCTCATCGACAGCAACCACCTTAAAGCTGATAATATCATCTTTTTTAGTGATATTTGTCGGATTAGCATTCATTTGCTGAACAATGGGTTTGCGATTTGCCTGAGGTGTAGCCTGAACAGCCGAAGGTGTATTCACGACAACATTCTGTCGGGTATCGCATCCAGCCAATAAAACTGGAAAAATAACTGTAAGCATCAAAATTCGTTTCATGGTTCTTTTTCCTTTTTAAGATTCAATTTATTGAGCCACACCCTGTACCACACTCATTCCACAGGAAGCAGAGGTCGCACTCAACCAGGTAGTGGTAGCAGAATCCTGAACGGTATAGCTTCCGGCAGGCAAGACCAGATTAGCTGGACTGGCGGTCCAAAGCCGGGCACCCGAAGAAGCGGTTGTAGAAGATCCCGTTGCAGGCCAAGGTCCATAGACCTGCCCACTGCTACTCTTCAAACTGATTTCGACGGGACCAGTGCTGCTGGTACTGTGATAATTTACCACCCCTGCCAGAAGATAAGCCTGGGTGGTTGTAAAACTGGGCTGACAACTGGGATCTGAAAAATAATTCAGCGCAATCTCAAAATTACTGAAAATCTGACGGGCTACCCGAGAGGTATTGTTTCCACTGGGGAGGGGTGTCGCAGAAGGAACAGGCTCTGGTTGATCCAAAAGCTTGACCAGACGGGTACGATCAGCCAACTGTGTACCTGAGCGAATCACACCACTGACATAGAGTTTATCCAGACTGCTGAGATTGACAATCGGAATCTTACCTTCTACAATTTGCCCAACTTCCAAACCCGTCGTTTCAGGTAAACCATCCTTATGAATATTGCCTGTCCAGCCCATACTCAAGCGATAATCCTGAGCTTTGGCCGGTTCAGGTTTTCCCCAGGTATCCAAACGATAATAGAGATGACGGCTGTCACGGGCCAGATAGAGCGCGCGTAAATCCATACCGCTCTCGCTGTTTCCTGTATCACGGGGGCTGTCCTGAACCACGGGAAGAATATTCTGCCAATCCTCTGGCTTGCCATCCAAGACCATGGTTTGGGTCTTTAAAACCTTACTGCCGAGTTTCAAGGGGGGCAAGAGATCATCGGTAGCCAAAGCATCGCGTGTCTTTCCCTCCGTCGGATCTTTGCGACAGAGTAGATTGGCTGCTTGTGTATCCAGCTCCAAGCGGCTAGAGCCATCCTCTTTAATCAGAATATTCAAAGCCCCAGGAGTTGTATATTTGCCATCGCTGACCTCGACCATCAAAATACCCATACCTTTTTCAGGCTGGCCATTTTTAAGCGAGTTCCAGCTGACTTCAGCCCCTTCAGTTTGAAGCAGAGTCCCCCGCGTGCTGCTCCAACGATACGTTAAAGGATCTCCTTCACCGTCATAGGCCACTACCCGCAAAGTAGCCGTTCCCCCTTTGTTAATGCTGAGAGCAGAAGAAGTCAAGGCTTGAATAATCGGAGGACTGTTTCCGACTGTGGCCTCATCCTGAATTCCTGAAGGACGCTGACCACTGAGCGGCTGAGAAGCCGTATTGCAGGCCAAAAGAGCCGTAAATCCAACCATGGATAAGAAAGGAAAAATTGTAACTTTCATCTTCAGAGGCCCTCATTGCGATAGAGTTCTTCCATACGTCCTGTGCCTTCGGCACAACTCAAACGGGAAACCAACCCAACCTGAGCCTGTCCTGAGGCTTCTACTGCCAATTTGACAAAGGCCTGACATTCTCCCCCTTTGCCGTCACTCACCGTTAAACTCACGGTTGCAATGCCTTGGTTCCCCCCTGAAACCGGTTGCCAATAAACAGAATAGCCCTCGTAAGACGAAAGGGTTCCCTGATCACTGCTCCAATAATATTTCAAAACATCCTTTTCGGCATCGGTTGCTTCGACCGTGAAACTGATCCGATCACCTGCAGCCACCTTGGCTGTAGGGTTTGCAGTGAGATTTTGAATAATTGGCAATGTATTTTTGACCACCTCTGTGGGTTGTCTGACCTGAGAGCGGTCAAACACCAATCCGCCGTTTCCCCTTTCCATTCCTGTATAGGGAATACTCTGCGTACAACTGATGCCCCAAAGAGAAAATGCCATGAGAAAAAGAAGATGATGCTTCATGGTCTAAAATTCAACCCGCCTCTCAATCCTGTTGTAAAAGCCATTCCAGAGCCAAAAGAAATCCCGGTATCCAGGGTCAGGCTCAATTGCCAATGGGCGTTCAAACGATATTCACTGCCCAATTCGACAAGCGCACCCGGCACAAAACCAACTCCTGGCGCATAAACCACAAAACCACCCAAGCCGCTGAAAAGGTTCATGCCTGTCTGAAGTGGTATCCGATAACGCAGGCTGAGTGGAAAAAACAAACTCAAACCATTGTTTTGAAAAAAACCACCGGCACCGGCAAAAATCCCGAATTGAGGCTGCCAATCATACTCGGCTCCCAACATAAGCCCAGAACCTGGCGTCCAGCCCGAGCCCCAAGGCAAAGCTTCAAGAACCTGAAGACTAAAACCCAGTTCACTCTCCAAAACAGGATTTTCAACAGTTCGAGGAGCAGGGCTTGCAAGAGGTGGAGCCAATGAAGGTACTGGTGTTGGAATCGGACTCATGCGGGGAATAACCGGAGGGGAAGTTGGTTTCGGTGTGGCAGAAGGCTTTGGCTTCGCTGCCTGTGCAGCAGGAGAAAGAGTAAAACTGCCCATCTGCCCAAGAGAAACCAAGACAAAACTAAAAAGAATAAGTACTCTATTCATGATAATTATTCCTCAGGATCTACTTGTTTTTGAGTTTAAAATGACTCAAGAGACAGAGACATGATAGAGATCTTTTAAAAGCTTGATAATGATCAAGGATATTTAGATCCAACAAGCAGCTTGACCCTTGCTGTCACGCCGGGTACACTCAAAACACAGTTCCCTACTGAGGAAAAGATGTCCTACCAGATTTTGACCCGTTTATTGCTGCTCAGCACTGTACTGGCCTTGATTGCCTTGGCCAGTACCCAATGGAGCAATGTGCAGAAAAGATGGCAAAACTGGCAGAGCGAGCAGATTTTAGTCAATCAGCTTCAAGCTCAGGACAGGCTTTTAAAAACCAGTCAACAGGACGGCGAAGCCTGGTATAACCGAGGCGTTTTACGTGCCCGGCTCAATGACCTGAAGGGAGCGGAATCTGACTTTCGCAAAGCCCTGACTCTCGAACCTCAAGATACCGAAAGCCTCTATAACCTTTCCTGGGTACAGATTCGTGAGGGAAAAAAAACCGAAGCCCTCAACACCCTCGGGTTGCTTTTGAAAATCGATCCGCAACATATCGATGGACGTTGGAATCGGGGCTGGCTCTACCAAGAATTAAAAAAAAAATCACTGGCCCGTGCAGATTATCTCTTGCTCCAAAAGCAGAGCCCTCAACTTTCACTACAAGATCAAGCCCGCCTCGCCGTTTTACTCGGAAAACCCAAACAGGCTCAAACAGCCTATAATCAAATTCTGAAACAAAACCCCACAAACACCCAAGCCCTGCTCGGGAGGGCCCGCAGCCTGCTGGCCTCAGACCAAGCCCAAGCAGCCCTGCAAGATCTTGAGCAAGTCCTCAAAAAACAGCCTGACGCTGGAGCCTTTCAATTAAAAGCAAAGGCTTTGCTTAAACTGCAGCAGCCCACCCAAGCTCTGCAAGCCTATACCCAAGCCATTCAGAAAAGCCCCTCTGCAGAACTTTTAAAAGCAAGGGGAGAACTGTATCTGCAGCAAAAAATGCAGGCAGAAGCCCTGAACGACTATTTGAAGGCCTTAAATTATGCGCCACGCAATGCTCAGATTCTCTTGACGCTCGCGCGTCTGGAAGCAGAAGCCGGCAAAGCGACTCAAGCACTTGAACATTTAGAACAGGCAATTCAACTCCAACCACAGCTCAGACAGGAAGCACTGAACCGGCGGGAATTCATGCGTTTGCGATCTCGGCCGGCCTTCAAAAACTTGTTCAAGACGGTTTCCTGAACCTGGATTTGCTTTTTTGATCCCAAGCAGGGTCGATTTTAAATATTACGACCAGAATACAAAACAAGCAAAATAAAAACATTTTCGTAACAAAAAACTGTTATAAAATGCGTTTTTGGGGTATAGAATAAATATATTCCTACTCATAAATTTATTTAGTTATTCAAGTTCTTTTAGAATCGGGCAAAAACTCTCGGGCATGTTAAAGGCTTTGGGCATTATTTCATCAGGGCGGTATTTAAACAATGGTGGCGATCAATGGAAGAATCGATCTCAATCAATACAATCTCTCCACACAACAAAAACAAGCGATTCAAAAAGCCTCAAGCGCAGAAGAGGTCATCAATGTCTTCGCCAAAGATGGCGAGATCAGTGAAAACGAATCCCAACTCTTAGATAAAATTGTCGAAGCCCTGACCACTGACAGCAGTGACGGTGTCTTGACTTTTGAAGGTTCTGATTTCGCAGCGAAAAGTTTAAATTTCGCAGAAAATCCTGATGTAAAACAAGGTGCATTACAAAAAGCCTCTGAAATTCAGAAAGTAATGAACCGGGATGTTGAAAAAAGCACCACCCGCAGGGCCCGTCTCTACGATAATTTAGACAATGTGGATGCAATTAAAGGCCATCTCAAAGCCGATCAAACCCTGGCAGAAAAATATACCGGCGATAACTACAAAAGTATCGCCAAAGCAACGGGTGGAAAAATTCTGCTCCAGGACGCCATTTTATTAGAGCGCACCGGACTGCTCGGCAAAGAGCAAGTTGCACAACTCAACAGCTTGATCGATAAGGTTGATAAGGGCAGTATCAACAGCCTCACACCCGAAGATATACAAGGGCTCGATCAGATGATCGAGGGCATGATCGCCAAACTGGATGGACAGACGGAAACCCCTGAAGCACCTGAATCCAGCGAGGCATCTGAATCCAGCGAGGCATCTGAATCCAGCGAGGCATCTCAATCCAGCGAGGCATCTCAATCCAGCGAAGCACCTGAATCCAGCGAGGCATCTGAATCCAGCGAGGCATCTGAAATAGACATTCTCAAACTGGACGAAGATGCCCTCAAAGCCCTCGATCCTGAACAATCCGCCAATCCCGAAGCCGATTTTGAAACTGTGCATCAAAATATTGATGCCTTGTTGGCTGAAAGTGACGCCGATATTCACGATCTCAGGCTCGCCACCAAAGAAGTCGGGTTGACGATAGAATCCGCAAAAGCACAGAAAGCCAAGGATATCAGCCTGGGCCGTTCTTTTATCCGCATTACCGACGCCATCGATCGGGCCGATGAAGAGATCAGTCTGATTCGCGACAAAACCTTGCCCGTGCTCAAAAAACAGGCAGAAAGCCTGAACAGTCAGATTGAGAACAGAATCAGTGAGCTTTCCAGCCAAGGTTTGCCCCAAGAAGAGATCATCCATGATCCCCAAGTCAAATTGATGGTGGCTCAGCACAAAGATATTCTCGGCAAAACCGAAGCCTTGGGGAATCGCTTAAAATCCTTAACCAGTGAAAAAGTAGATGCCCTGAAATCACTTAAATCCCTGCGTTTAATCGACGGAGAAATGCGCCAACGGATTGCCGGCGTCAATATGATGTCGGGTAAGCTGACACAAGGCACCCAGGAGTTGGTCAAACTCAAAGATGCCATTGATAATCTGCCCACCAACAAGGCTGTTTTCTATAAAGAAATGCGTGCCAATATTGAACAGATGGCCAAATCAGGCACTCTTGCGGGGGGCATGGCCCAGGGCATTCTCAATGTTTTAAAAGAGCATGAAGCCAAAAGCGGCAGCATTGAAGAATTTGTCAATGACCCCCAAATCGCTCCCTTTATTAAATCTGCCATGGGTGAAAACCGTGTGCTGGCCTTAGAGGCCCAGGAAAAAGAACTTCACAATATCTCGCAAAAAGCCGATCAGATTCAGAAGAATATGGTCGGTGGCATGGAAGATCTGATTCAGACCTATGAAAGCACCAAAACAGTCAATCCCAAAACAATTGAGCTGCTGAAAGCAGAGTTGGCAACCCTGAAAGCGCTCGACGGCAAAAACCTGAGCCCCACTGAAAAAATCAACCAGCTTGAAGAAGTACGCCAGAATATTATTCATGCCCTGGAAGATATGGTTCCCTCGCAGTTGGATTTGCGTGAATTGAATGCTCTCAAAGGCCTTGATGATAATGTAACCAACTATTCAGGCTCAAAATTGGTGCTGACTTCCAATCTTGAAGCGTCTCAAGAAGTTCTCACAGACATGATCACCCGCGCCAAAGAAGAGGCCGCTGATGCGACCAAAGTGGCAGATCATATGGTTGAAGACATGATCAAACTCGAAGAGGGGGGCCACGGTGAAGGGGGCGATCATGGCCTTGTCAGCCTGGCTTATGGTTCACATGCCCGTGTCTACCTGGGGCTTTCAGGGGGAATCGGAGGCTCTGTCGGCAATGACACCTTTGGAGCTACAGCCCGCATTGGCGTTGGGGTTGAAGCATCGCTTACGGTCGAAAAAAGTTTTGGCATGGGCCCAAGCTATCTCGCGCATCTCGATTTGGCGGCCACACTGGAAGGAGAACTCAGTATCAATGCCTGGCTGATTAAAGCCGGGGTCGAATTTGAACTCAAAGCAGGCTGGAGCGGTGGCCTGGCCTTTAATGATCTGGGAGAAGCCAAAGATTTCGGCAAATTGGTGGTCGAAGTCATCGCGCTGGCGCAGGGCGATCTCAGCAGTGAAGAAGCTCGCAACGAGCTCCAGTCCAAAGCCGATGAACTGGGTAAAAAATTCAAAGAACACGCCTATACAGGCACCTTTACAGAGGGTTCTGTCAAGGCCGAGGTCGAAACCAAAGGGCATATTGGCGCAGGCGCAGGCTATAAAACCCGCACCGAAAACAACTCCTACGGCAATGGTATTCAAACCGAAGACGTCATTAGCGACACAGATTTTAAAGTTAAATTTGGGCACCACAAGGAAGTGGGCTTTAAAATTCACAATGTCACTTCCAGTGTGCTGGGGGCAGATGGCAAACCCACCGATCAGGTTGCGCATATGACGGCTTACCATGTCAAACTTCCCGTCGCGATGGTTTCCCACGCCCTCGAACACGCCAGCAAAGGAGGAACCAAAGCCTTCTCCAAATTGGTAGACGAAATGGGAGACAGCTTTAAAGAGGCCTTTATTGCCCAGTTTAACCAACTCAATCCTGGCGGAGTTGCCCTGAATACCGCTCAAATTCTTGAACTGATTGATGGCGTGATGGGGGGGAACTACGATCTCTTTTCGAAAACCACCCAATCTGCCAAGTTTATGGGTGAATCCGAAATTATTTTCGGAATAGAACGCGCAGAAATGCCAGGGGAAGCACCACACTATGCCTTTGAAGTCGGCATAGAGGGAGAATATAACTACGAAGTCTCAGCTTCAAGTGGTATTTTCTACGGCAAAATGGAAGCGGGAGCTTCCTATGAACTGGCAGCAGCGATCAATATTACCCCCCTGATGGAAAAAATGGGGCTGATCAAAGCCGGAGGGGGACACCATTAACCATGCCCACTGAAAAAAACAGGAAAACAGGCAGCCTATGACAGAAATAGATATTTCAGACTTAGAAGACAGTCGTGGCCGCAGCCGCTTTCAGTTTGATTTAAAAAAAGTAAGGGCCTCCTTTCAAGGGCAAGAAATACATCTTCCCGAACTCAGGTTGATCCTGGTTTCAAGGGTTCAGGAGGGACAGCCCTCACCCGAAGGCCTGCTGCTGATCGCTGAAATCGCAAGCGAGAGTATCCCCAGTTTAAAACCACAATTCGCGGCTCTGGCAGCCGCTGAGAATGGTTATTTGACCTATACCTTTCAAATGAAACCTGAAGTTTTTTCTGCCCTCAAAAAAGCCTATGCTTCAGCCCACCGACCAGAAGAAATAGTGCAGGCAGATCAGTATGCCTGTCTCAAATTAGAAAATTATCTCTGTCTGGGCTATGGTGAATTGAAAGGAAAATCACGCCAGGAAAAACTTTATCCAGAAGCACGGGGAAGCTAAGTGGCAACCGATCTTTTTATACCCAGCATTGATCAATTGCGCGCAGCCAAAAAAGTAGAAGAGTCTATTTTAAAGATGCTGGAATTCTCTCGTGAAGAAGCGCTCTCAACACAGGAAAAAGATAAGATAGAACTCATCTTTAAATCTTACAGGCGACTTTCGAATAAAATTCGCGAGGCCGCCGGACGCACAGAAGAGCTCAAAGCTCAATTTGAACGACTGGAAATTTTTGATCGCAAAGCAGCCAGTCTGGCTGTTTCCCCAGAAAGGCCCCTGAAACAGACGCAACTGTCTGAAAGTGAACTGCGCCAAAAAATCCAAGACAAATTTGGCGCACGCAAAGCGCCTCCAGAAATACAGGCCGAAGAACCTCCTGCCCTCACAGAACCACCAGAAGAAGCCCCTGAAAGCTTTACCCGCGTGCTGGGGCCTGCGGATCGACGGGGCGCCATACATCAAGGGCCCGAAATAGAACTCTTGCAAGGCTTGTTAAATAAATTGGGGTTCAGGCTCAAAATGACAGGTCAATTTGATCAGGATACCTTTTCACAATTGCGCCATTTTCAAATGAAAGCCAAACTCCCCATTACCGGCATGGTGGATCAAAAAACCGCCGCCATCTTAAACCAACGTCTGCAAAAAATCCGTGAAAACGAAGCACGCAAACAAAATCAGGCGCCCACACAAATCAACCTCTTTCAATACCTGTCTGAAGAAGTCAGCCAAAAACCTGAGACACAGGAAAACAGCCAGACAGAGCGTCCGCTTGTCTACGGGCCAGCCGATCAACCACAGACCATCAGCCAGGGAGCTGAGGTAGAAAAAATTCAAGCAGCACTGATCGCTGAAGGATTTTCAGTCACAGGCCAGGGCGAATATGACGCAAAGACCTTCGCTGCCGTACGCAGTTTTCAGGCCCAAAACCGAATCCAGGTAACAGGCTTGGTAGATGATAAAACTTACAAAATACTTGAAGAGCGGCTGGCACGCAACCAAACGCAAAACGACTGCCGTCTGCAACTTTGGGAATGTCTCTCGCATTATGCTGAAAAACATCAATTTGAAGACAGCCCCCTAAAACAACAGATTCGGGAATTGCTCTTTCAGGAACTGTTTGAAAAAATAAAACAGGCAAAAGCAGAGAACTTCAGCGCCCCGCCCGATTTTCAAGCCCCCCCCCGGATCTATTTAAAATCATTTTTGGGCACCAAAGGGCAACAGGGCATTGTCAGTGAAGGCGAGGAAGTCATACGCCTACAGGAAACCCTGCTCGACTTGGGCTATGATCTGAAGATCAATCAAACCTTTGATCTCCAGACCTTTACAGCCTTAAAAAAATACCAGGAAGAACAGGGCCTTTCCGTTTCAGGATATCTGGATCCCAGCACACGGGATCAGATCAATCCCCTCTTGGAAGCGCGTTACGATCAGGAAGAACTCTTGCTGGAACTTCAAAAAACGCTCTTCCAAACCCTTCTAGCCTTGGGGCTCAAAAGCACAGTCCCAATACAGGAACAGATTCGGGACTTTTGCGAGCAAATTCTCACGCTCTGCAAACTGCCCCCCGAAGCATCTCAAAAGATCCAAAAAATAGGCTTGCCCAAATCCCTTGAACACGATCTGGGCCCAGCAGGACGCGCCAAAATATCTCAAGGCCTTGAAGTTTTCTTGCTGCAGCAAATCCTCAAAGCTCAAGGCTTCGAAGTTGCCATGAGCGCAGAGTATGATCCAGAAACCTTGAGTGCAGTACGCAGCTACCAAACACGCCAGAAACTGGCCATGACGGGAATCGTGGATACCCGTACACGCCAAAGTCTGAATCAAAAACGCTTGGAATTATCCACTGAAGAAGCTTAACCTCTCAGCCAAAACAAATGCTATGCTGAACAAAAATCAAGCAGAGGCCTTGCCATGAAAACCATCTCCAAACCTTTTGCCTTGGGCTTTCCCTGGCAAACACGGGACCCCTTTCTGTTTTGCGTCTACCATCAGGATTTTTACCCCAAAGGAAAAACCGATCTTAGCCCCGACGCCTCGTTAGCAGGACGCTCCTTGGGCCAGGACTTTACCCTGAAAGACGGCTGGCGCATGTACCACGGCTTAAGGATCCCTGGTTTTCCGGGCCATCCCCACAGAGGCTTTGAAACGGTCACGGTGGTTCAAGAGGGTTGGGTCGATCATGCTGATTCCTTGGGCGCCGCAGGTCGTTACGGGGCAGGCGATACCCAGTGGATGACCGCCGGAAAAGGGGTTCAGCACTCCGAAATGTTTCCCCTGCTGAATCAAAACCAAGAAAATACGCTCGAGCTTTTTCAAATCTGGTTGAATTTGCCACGTGCCAGCAAAATGGCCCCCCCCCATTTTCAGATGATCTGGTCAGAGCAAAAACCAATCTGGCAAACCCAGGATGCAAACGGAAAAAAGATTCAAGTCGAGATTATCGCTGGCTCGCTTGAGGGTTTGAGTCCCCCGGCTCCACCCCCCGATTCCTGGGCTGCGGATCCCAGTCACAGTGTGGCCATTTGGGTAATCAAACTCGAAGCCGGTGCCCAGTGGCATCTGCCTGTGGCGGAAACAGGTCTCAACCGCACCCTTTACTATTATCAAGGTGAGAGTTTAAAGATTGGCGGCGAAACGCTTCAACCAGGCTATGGAATTGATCTGCCTTCTGATCAGTCTTTGGGCCTTGAAAATAGCGAGCAGGAAAGTCGCCTGCTGCTCTTACAGGGCAAACCCCTGAAAGAACCGGTCGTACAATATGGCCCTTTTGTGATGAATACCCAAGCTGAAATTCAGATGGCCTTTTTAGATTATCAGAAGGATCAGTTCGGAGGCTGGCCCTGGCCAGATTCAGACCCTATCCACGGCAAAGAAAAAGGACGTTTCGCACGCTATTTCGATGGGCAGATAGAAGAACCCTGAGCGAACCCCCGACCCCGAAAGATCCATGCTAGAATGGAGTGTTCTGTATCATACCCCTCACATTGAAATGGGGAGAGTACCACAAGGAGATGAGTCGTTAATTTATGTCTGAAAAGCAAAAAGCCATCATTGGCATTATGGATCCCAATAGTTTTTCTTTCAGAGCCTCAATTGAAGGCCTCTTGAACCATATCACCCGCGATATTCAGTGGCAGGGTAAGACCCATGAAATTGAAACGCGCCGGATTATGTCACGTCCCTACAACGTCTTGGGAGCCTCTACCTCCTGTAACGTCATCCTGAACCGTGGTGCTCACTGGAATGCTCACCACAACAGTTTTTTCCACTTGGTTATGCCCCATAGCTATATGGTGAACGATATGGTTTCATTCAAGTCCATCGATAAAAACACCAGCTACGGTCATATGTTTGAACTGGGTATGCATATTCCTCCCACGTGGGCCATTCCCCAAGCTGATTACAGCGAGCTGCTCGAATCAGATAAACTCCAGCTCGACCTGATCTTCCCTGATTATGAAATGTTTGATCTGGCAGCTATTGGCGAAGAAATTGGCTACCCCTCATATATGAAGCCCCAAAATGGCGGCGGCTGGGTAGACGTTATCAAAGTCAACAATGCTCAGGAATTACACGAAGCCTATCATAAAATCAAAGATAAGCCCGTTAATCTTCAGAAAGCTGTTGACTACAAAGAATTTGTGCGTATTGTAGGTGTAGGCCCGCAAATGTATCCCATGCATTACAATGCCTCTGCCGAATTCTCACATGATCGCTATCTGCGTAACGAGCAACAGGCTGTAGAATTTGGCTTTATTCCTCCTGAACAGCATGACGAAGTCAGCAAAATCACCAAAATTATCAACGCCTTCTACAATTGGGATCACAATTCCTGTGAAATTCTGATTGACCATGATGGCGTATCGCATCCGATTGACTTCGCCAATGCCTATCCCGACAGCAATATCACTTCACTGCATTTCTATTTCCCTGAACTGGTCAAGGGCATGGTGCGCTGGTTGCTCTTCGTAGCAGTCACCGGCCACAAGAAACCCCTCTTCGCCCAATGCTGGGAAGAAATGCACCAAGTTATGGACAAAGCCAATGCTGAAGGCTGGGATTATAAAAAGAAAATCGATGCCTACGCAGCGATTGCCGACAAAATGTTCGATACTGCCAACTTCAACAAATTCGTGGCTGAAAGCCTGCCCAATTTTGAACAGGAAGCCCATGAATACTTCGCCAGTGAAGAATTTGAAGCGATTATCGACGAATCCGTTGAACGCTATTTCAAATTCCAGCACGAATGGCCCAAGAAAAAAATGCACTATAAAGGCATTCACTATTTCTGGCTACACTGCGACGCAACTCGCCTCGGTCTGAATGCAGAAGCAGAAGAAGCATCTGAAGAAGTAGCAGCTCCTGTTCAGACAGAAGCTGTGGCCGCCACCTCAGGTGGTGGAACCAAAGGCGGAAAGAAAAACAAGAAAAGATAATTCCTTTTCAAGCATAACCCGGACCAAAAGTCCGGGTTATTTTTTTTAAAAAAAAGCTAAACTATAAGTAACATCGAAAAGGACTCAGCTAAGCCCTTGGATTTTAAAGCCCTGCAATCTGTTCAAAATCAAACATCAGATCTGAGTCAAGTTCGTAGCCAACGTTCCGAAACCCTCTTGCACCAGGGCTTGGATCTGTTTGAAAAAGCAGAGCAGTCCCATTTTCAGGATCTTATCAGCCTGCAAAATGCCTGCGCAAAACTGATTGAAGCCATGAAACTGAATCGCGGGGATATTCGCAGTTACGCAGCCCTGGCCACGATCTTCTATATCCTTGAAGATCTGAGTATGGCCGCCCACTATATTCACAGCGCTTTGGGCATCGATCCCAAGCATGCCATCATTCTTCAATTACAGGCCCTGGTTCAGGAAAAAGCTGAACGTCGACAAGAGGAACGCCCCCTCAAAAAAAATAGAACAGAAAGCAGAGATCCTGCTGCTAACAGAATCACTCTGCTCCAAGGCCCGTCAATCGGCAAGCTCTTTTCTCTCGAAATACACCCTGAAAGCGCTGATGAATTTGATCAGCTCTATGAAAATACAGAAAACAGTCTCTTTACCTGGATCAGAAATTTGATGCAAACCCCTTTTCCTGAGCTGGCCGCCCAAGACACAGATTTAGAAACTCAAAAATCAGCACTTGACGAAATCGAAACCCATTTGCAAAACTTTCAAAAAATCATTGAAATTTTGAATGAAGATTTGGAAACCCAGCCGCTGATCCAAATTTCTCGCCCGATCGAAACTCTACGAAAACGCTACCAAAACCTGGTTCAAAACAGTGAGAGGATGCTGCAGTTGAAACATACGATTGAAGAAGAAATTCAACTGCTGCAACAGGTCAGTGAAGAAGCCCAGACCATTGAAACAGAAGAAGACTTTTCCATTTTAGAAGAAAACCTGGAGGCCGTGATGGAAAACTACGCAGATTATGGGAGAAGACTGGATGAACTTCAGAAAAAAAGCCAAATTCCAGAATCTATTTTCGCTCAGTACAAACAATTAAATCAAAGCATTGAAAAATACCAAGATTTACTCGATGAGATCGCTGTACGTTTTCAAAAATAATGTTTTTTATTCAAAAGAAAATTATAATCAGAAAATCATCATCTGCAAGCTAGGAGAACCACGATGGATATTCGTTCAAAATCTTTAATTTCAACTCCCCCAGTGCCCCCCCCCACAGCCACTCCTACCACCACAACAACGGCCTCAACAGCCCCAACGACAACCACAAAAGCCCCGACCTGGAAACAAAGCGAAACAGGCGAATGGGTCAAAACAGGCGCGACAGGACAGGCCATTGCCGCGCAAAAAAAATTGGAAGACACTCCCAGCGTCATCGAAAAAGTGCGGGCTGCGGCAGAAAGCATTGATCCCAGCACCCTGGATGAAAATGCGACTCAAACCAAGGGCTTGATGAAAGCCATTCGCGAAAATACCCTGCCTGTTTTTGACCATAAATTGGTGGGCAAAACCAAGATGGACAGCAGTGTCACCACCGCCATTGCCTTGGCAAAAGCCAAAAACAGCCTGACCCCAGTCAAAATGGAAAGCGATCTCCCCAGCTTGAAAAAGGAACTGTACAGTAAAGAAATGCAACAGTTCAGTCTAGAAACAACGGTTGTGCCGACCACTCCCAAAGAAAAAGAAGATGTTGCGATTGTCAAACATGTGATCAACAGGGATATTCAAACCCTGAAGGCCCGCATCAGCAGCCGGGAAATCCCCATGGCTCCCGTCCAAAAAGGCCATGAATTGCTGCGAAAACGCACTGTCGATCCCTTGGCCACTGAAAAGAGTCTGGCCGCCTTGCCCGGTTTAAGACAGGAATTGACACATTTAGAAGGACGTCTGGATGAACGCGATAAATTGATCACCCAGGTCAAACAACTGCAGCAAAATCTCAGCAAAGCCAAAGAGGTTCTGGGCTCTGAAGCGGGTACTGAGATTCAGGATCAAATCAATACCCTGAAAAAAAGCATCGCTTCGATTGATCCTGAAAAAATCGGCACACGCATCGAAGAAATCGAAGCGCATATCCATTCTGCCGAGCACCAAACCACCTGGGAACGTGTCAAAACAACCCATATCAACCAAACAACTTCGGCCACCAAACTGAGTATGGTCATGGCCCTCGATGCCCGACTTTCAGAATTCAAAGAGGCCTCACGTCAAATCGGCAAAGAAATGGGAATTCAAGTAGTTTTTCCCGGTGATCCGCTGCCCCAGGAAAAAGATGCTTCCTATTTGAAAGTCACGATCTGCGGCAGCACAGAATTGT
The DNA here is from genome assembly GCA_002783405.1 of bacterium (Candidatus Blackallbacteria) CG13_big_fil_rev_8_21_14_2_50_49_14. NCBI lineage: Bacteria > Candidatus Blackallbacteria > bacterium (Candidatus Blackallbacteria) CG13_big_fil_rev_8_21_14_2_50_49_14. The sequence continues at coordinate 216,358 of PFGG01000065.1, forward strand.
CTTCAGATATTGACGTGAATACCACGCCGATCAATCTGCCCATAGGCACAGAAACAAAATTCATTATGAAATTCAATGCCCTCAGCCAAGCCACCCATGGGGACCAAACCGGCAATAAATACGATATCAATGTCTATAACTCGATGAACAATAAATTCCCCAATGTGGATGCAGAATTGGCCCAAGGCGACGGAATCACGCCGGAACGCACCCGTGTACTTCCCCCTGATGCGCAAAAACTGGATGATAAGAATGAGTCGATTATTTCGTATCTGCACATGCACCGCTTTATGTCAGGTTCGCAATTTGAGCAGTTTAAATCGGTTCATGCCGAAACCCTCAAAACCATTGTACCCGACAAAGCCGAAGCCCTAACCGGGCGTTTGGGAGCGGGCCAGAAAATCAGTGAAAGCAGCGCCCTGGCCGTCAAAGAAAAAATGCAGGAATTGCGTGAGAGCGGAAAATACGTTGGCAAAAATGACAAGGAACTTGAGCTGATTGCCAGCAATATTCTCTATGAAAAAGCTTCGGAGGTCGCGCATGAACTGACTGACAAAGCAAGCACTCCGCTTGATACCGTGGCAGCAGATCATGAAATGACCAAAGCACACTATTTTGCCAATGAGGCCGCCATGACCAGTGGGGTCTTGCGTGCAACGGTGGCCAAAGAGCAAATTGTACCTGGTATCAATGAAAAACGGGCCGAAAAAGATTTGGAACCCGTTGAAATGATTGACGTTTCCAGTGAAGAATACGCTTCAGCCGGGCGCGAAAATATTGGCAATGTCTTTAAAGAAATCAACCACCACAAAGAGGATCCTGCCCCGATGCAATTGGTAAGAGCCGCCAAATACTTTGGCCGTGCCAACCGCAATTATGAGGATCTGATCAGCAAAACCGGCATAACACTCAGCCCCGCCGCTACCGAGGCCCGTGCTTTCCTGCAGAAATTATCGGATGCAGAAGGCTATTCAGGCGAGAATAAAAAATTGGGGCTTCTGGCCTTGCGCAAAGACCAAATCGGAGGCGAGAATCCCATGAAAATCAATGGGGGCGAAAGTGTAGATCAGGCCAAACTGCGCCATGCCACCGCCATTATGCAGCGGCATGGTTTGGGTGAATACGTCGAGAACCCCAGCGCCCTCCACGCCAAAATGATCGAAAGTTATGCGATCTTAGATGCCGAGCTCAGCGCACATATTTTGGAGCAATAAACCATGTCAGAACAACCTTTTTTAAAACCCGGAATTTATAAGCACTATAAGGGCCCCCGTTACGAGGTCATGGCCCTGGCCCGTCATTCTGAAACCGAAGAATGGATGGTGGTTTACCGCACCCTCTACGGGGATTATGGCCTGTGGGTCAGACCGCTGAGCATGTTTACCGAAGAGGTCGAGATCGAGGGCAAAAATTTGCCCCGCTTTGCCTATCTGGGTGAAGCAGAAGAAAGCTGATGGCCTTAAAATTCAAAGCCCCCAAATTGCTGGGGGCCCTGTTTTTTTGCAGCCTGACACTGACATTTCCCGCTTTTGGAGCTTTATTTGCCATGAAAACCGCCGAAATTCATGTGCTCAGTCTGAATGTCTGGGGGCTACCGGCCCCACTGGGTACCGATCTGAAGCCCCGTATGGAGCGCATCGCCCGCGCCATACAGGACTATGATATTGTGCTGCTGCAAGAAACCTTCGACAAGAGTACCGATGCCATCGGTCTGGAAGCCCGTTTCCAGCATTGGTACCAGCAACACAACCCCGGTTGGGGCAAAATCCGCAGTGGCCTGACCACCCTTTCGCGCTGGCCCATTCTCAAAACAGGCTTTAAGCCCTTCAAACGCTGTATTTTGCCCGATTGCCTGGCCCGCAAGGGCGTGCTCTTTACCCGAATTCAGCACCCTGAACTGGGGCCGATTGATGTCTACAATACCCATTACCAATCCATGCAAAAGCCAGAAGCCCAGCGTGTCAGACGCGAAGACCAAAACGCCGTGCTTGCAGAATTTGTTTTTGAAAACAACCAGTATTACCCCACCCTGATGGGAGGAGATTTCAATCTCTACCCCGATTTAGAGGAATATCAGGATCTGATGAAACGCTTGCCGGCGATGGACAGTTTTCGTGAAATTCACCCCGAGCACAGTGGCTTTACCGTCCACCACGATGCCAATCCCCAGGCCAAAATGCGCTCGCAGCGGATTGACTATATTTTTGTACTCAAAAACGAGCTGATCAGCGCCCAGGTGCTCGATTCCCAATTGCGTTTTACGGAACCGGTCGCAGGCTATATGCTCTCGGATCATTTTGGGGTTTCCAGCCGGATTCGGCTGAGTACACCGCAATTAAGCGATTAACCTGGAAAACCACTGCGCTGCAGGGGCCAAAAACGAAAGACGGCCTTGCCGCGCACTTTTTCAAGCGGCAGAGTTCCCCAGAGATGGCTGTCCCAGCTGTTGTTGCGGTTATCGCCCATTACAAAAATCTGGCCGGGGGGAACCGTCAGCTCAGCCATTTCATAGGCCGGGGTTTCAGGCTGATAGGCCGATTCATCCAGCGGCTGCCGGTTGATCCACACCTTTCCGCCCTTCACAGCCACCCGCTCACCGGGCAAGCCGATCACCCGCTTAATCAGCGGGGGGGTTTGGCTATACCCCTGCCAACGGGCAAATTTTTGCCAAAGGTTTTCTGAGGCCAAAGATTGGGTCGGGTGCTCAAAGACCACGATTTCCCCTCTTTTGGGAGCCCCCAGCAAAGGGCTGAGTTTTTCAATCAGAAGCCGATCCTGCAATTGCAGCGTAGGCTCCATGGAGCCCGAAGGAATATAACGGGGTTCGGCCACGGCTCCTCGGGTCATCAGCACCAGAAAAACAGGCACCAGCAGCGAGGTCGAAACTTCTTTTAAACGTTGGGATAGAGACATGGATTTTCCTCCTGAAGATACGCTTAAGACACCCCCGCTTGAAAAAGTGTTCAGATGCGCACAGAAAAAACCTCCTTCGGCTGTTAAAATCTAAAGCAGCGCATCGTTTTGGAGAGAAAAAGAGATGAGTTACCCCCCGGTTTTGCTTCCTGCCCCGCGGCATATCCACTTACAAAAAGGGCATTGCAAACTCAAACCCGATTTAAAAATTCTGCTCGACCACAGGGGGCCAGACCTGACAGATTTGGGGCTGCTGGCCCAAACCCTGCTGCGAGAAACCGCAGGGCTGAACTGGGCGCTGAGTGCTTCACCACTCTTACCGCCACGCGACCAAGGCTTGCGTCTGGCCATCAATTCTCACTTACCAGGCCAGGAAGCTTACCAATTGCAGATCTATACCCGCGTGATTGAATTGGAAGCCTCTGACTTGGCTGGGCTGTTTTACGGCCTGATGACCCTCAAACAACTCTTCAGGCAATATCCCCCTGATGGCCTGCCCTGCCTGCTGATCCGCGACTGGCCAGATTTTCGCCATCGCGGCCTGATGCTGGATATCAGCCGTGATAAAGTGCCCACCCAAGCCACCCTCTTTCAGATCATTGATCAGATGGCAGAACTGAAACTCAACCAGCTTCAGCTCTATACAGAACATACCTTTGCCTATACCGGCCATGAAATCGTCTGGAAAAATGCTTCGGCTTTGACAGGCGAAGAAATTCTGCATCTGGATCGCTATTGCCGGGAGCGCTTTATTGAACTGGTGCCCAATCAGAATTCCTTCGGGCACCTGACCCGCTGGCTCAAACATGCCCCTTACCGCCATCTGGCAGAAGTTCCTGAAACCGGATATGAGGATCCCCTTCAGGAACGCCAGATCCAAGAGCCCTTCAGTCTCTGCCCCCTTGACCCCAAAGCCCTGGAGCTGGTTTCGGGCTGGTACCAGGAATTGCTGCCCCATTTTCACAGCCGACAGTTCAATATTGGCTGTGACGAGACCTTTGATTTGGGACAGGGCCGCAGCAAGGAGGCCTGTCAAAAACAAGGCACAGGCAGGGTTTATCTCGATTTTCTCAGCAAACTCCATGCGCTGGTCAGCCAAGAGGGATCTGTCCCTCAATTTTGGGGGGATATCGTGCTCAACCACCCCGCCCTGATTCCCGAAATTCCACGCCCGGCAATTGCCTTGAATTGGGGCTATGAAGCCGATCATCCCTTTGAATCCGAAGCCGCTGCTTTTGCGAAAGCAGGCATTCCCTTTTATGTCTGCCCTGGAACCTCCAGTTGGAACGCCCTGGCGGGTCGCATTGAAAATGCCCTGAAAAATTTGCGCAACGCCGCCGAACAAGGCCTTCAACACCAGGCCATCGGCTATTTAATTACCGATTGGGGTGACAATGGCCATTGGCAGCCCTGGGCCGTTTCACTGCTGCCCCTGGCCTACGGCGCAGGCTTGGCCTGGCAGGTGCATCAGAACAAAGCGGGAGATCTCTGCAAAGCAAGCAATTTGCATCTTTTCAGAGACCCCGATGGCCATTTGGCCCAAGTGGCACAAGACCTGGGCAATACCTACCTCAAACCCGAAATACTGCTCAGCAATCAATCCCTGCTCTTTTATCTGCTTCAAAACCCGGAAGAACCCTTGGGCTCCGGCAAAAGTGAAGGGCTCAGCCTGGAAAATCTTAAACTGACCAAACAATGGCTGGATCAGCTCTCAAACCGTCAGGAAAAACTGCAAAGCCAGCGTCACGATGGCGGCCTCTTGCTCGATGAGTTCCGCTGGGTTACCCAGATGCTCTTGCATGCCTGCCGCTTGGCTTTGGTCAGACTGCAAACGGGAGCCGAAACGATTCCTGAACTGCCTGAAGATATTCGCAAATCGCTGGCAGAAAATTGGAAAAGCCTTGCCAAAGATTTTCAGCGCCTCTGGCTGGCCCGCAACCGCAGCGGCGGGCTCAGTGACAGTCTGGTACGCATGCAAAAACTCTTGCAACTCTACGAAACCAGCGCAACACGTTAAAAATTTATTTTGAGGGAGCGCAAATCTGTTTTTTTGATTTTGCAGGCAGGGAGTAAAGGCGTTTAAGTGTTGCAATATCCCGAGCAGAAATATTGCGTTGATCCAGCACAGTTGCTAAAAACAAATTGCCTCCCCCCATAACATCGTTTCCATCATTGCTGTGAATCAAACCCAAGGCATGCCCCATTTCATGAATCGCAAGATCACGAATTTCTTGAAAATTCAAGGCAACGGGTTCTGAAGAGAATTGTGCTGAACCTGGATGGGTAAATAAAGCCAGATGCAATTTACTCCAATGCCTGAGCTTACCCTTGGGAGTACGATAGGGTTCAGGGAAAAAAGCCTCTCCCCACCGCCCTTGATTATCACGAAAAAGTTGTTCAAACCAGACAACCTGAATACTGGCCTTTTGGGGACTGTCCACAAACTGAAAGCGAATATAAGGCCAAGCCTGATGCCAACTTTCCAAGGCTTTCATAACGGCTCTGACTGGCATTTCACGATCAGCCAATGAAATCGAAGCATCAGGATAAGGCAAATAAACGCGCAGAGGAAACTCTTTGGGAGACCATCGGTGTTTAAGAAAAAAATCCGTCTCATGGTTTTCTGCGCAAAGATAATCAGCTACCAAAGCCTGAAGCGGCAAAGGAAACCAAAGCAAAAAAAAGCTAAGCAGAAGCGGTTTCAATACAGTAGACATATCTCTAGGATAATAGAAAAATACTCAAACCTAAATAGAGAAATACACAAAAGCGATAGAGTCCTGTAAACAAGCCATTTCAGATCTAAAAATGGCTTTAGAATACAGTGGAAAAGATTAACTACTTCTGATCTGGAACAGGGATCATGTATAATGACTCCTGTTCATGCCGGTGTGGCGAAATGGCAGACGCAGCTGACTCAAAATCAGCCGGGATACTCTCCCGTGTCGGTTCGACTCCGACCACCGGCATTTTTTCATGTCTATTTTTAAAATTAAAACCCCGGCAATCGGCAATTGGACAAAGTAGGAACCCGTCGGCGCACTGTTTCTAAATAATTCAAATCCAAAGTGGCCAGAATCACGCCTTCACAATCAGAGGCCTGGGCAATGACCTGCCCCCAAGGGTCAACAATCATACTGCGGCCATAGCCCTCTACTCCCGTGGCCGAATGCCCCAGACAGTTGGGCGCGACTACGTAGCATTGGGATTCAATCGCACGGGCCCGCAAAAGCACTTCCCAGTGATCTCTGCCTGTTTTCATTAAAAAAGCCGAGGGCACAGCCAAAAGTTTGGCTCCCATCCGGGCCAAGCCACGGTAGACCTCAGGAAAACGCAGATCGAAACAGATCGAGAGCCCCATTTTCAGCCAAGGCATCTCAACACAGACCAATTCCGAACCCGGCTGTTGATAATCGGCTTCAGACAATTCTTTGCCGGTTTCATTGTGAATTTCAAAGAGATGAATTTTGCGGTATTTGGCGACGATCTCACCGGCAGGGTTAAAGACCAGGCTGGTATTGAAAACTTTTTCAGAATCTGCAACCCGCTCAAAAATACTGCCCGCCAAAAGCCAGATGCGCAAATCACGGGCCAAAGCCCCCAATCGCTCAGTCAAGGGGCCAGGAACAGGAGAAGCGAAAAGATGCTCAGCATCGTGCTTACCGCGATAAATAAAAGCCTCGGGCAAACAGACCAATTGGGCCCCCTGGGCAGCGGCCTGCTCTAAAAGAGCTGCTGTTTTGTTTAAATTGGCCTCGGGATCAGAGCTTGGGGAAAGCTGAACAGCCGCAACACGCAAAGCTGTCAACGTTTATAGCCCAGGTTTTTCAGATAGCGGATCCGGGCTTCTGCATCACTGGTGGCTTCAACGCCCCGTGGAGGAAAGCCATCAATTACCCCAATCACACCCCGTCCCTGCTCTGTTTCAGCCACAATGGCCTGAAGCGGGTTGGCGCTGGCGGCATAAATCGTACAGACTTCGGGAATCAGCTTGATGGTATTGAGCAGATTGATCGGATAGGCTTCACGCATGGTCACGATAAAACAATGACTTGCGCCGAGTTTCAGCAGATTTTTAACGGCCACGTCTTTCAGTTCAGCATCATTGCCATCAGAACGAATCAGACAAGCCCCTGAAGCTTCAGCAAAAGCCACCCCAAAACGGATATGGGGACTGGTATTCATACAGGCTTCATAGAGATTTTCAAGGGTCTTGATAAAGTGACTCTGACCAATGATCAGATTGACATCTTCAGGTTTTTCGATGCGAACGGCTTTCAATTCTACAGCCATAATGAGTTCCCTATCTGCATAATGAGGTTTAATGTATTGTATATGGTTTTATTCCCAAAACAAGAATCCGATCCGACCTCTGCGCGAATATTTCTTTCTGCTGGAGAGGTTTCCGGAGATCTTTATGCTGCCCTGCTGATCCAGGCACTCAAAACCCAAGCCCCCCACTTGCGTTTCAGTGGCGTGGGTGGACAGAGAATGCAGGCAGCAGGCATGGAGATTTTAGCCAATCCCCTCAGTCGCAGTGCCATTGGTCTGAGTGAAAATCTAAACAGCCTGCCTTGGTTTTATGCCCTTTTTCAACGCCTAAAACGCTGGCTGCAACAGGTCAGACCTCAGGCTGTGGTGCTGATCGATTTTCAAGGCCTCAATTTGCGCCTGGCAGAAGCCGCAAAATCGCTGGGCATTCCAGTGATTTACTATATCGCCCCCCAGGACTGGCTCTGGGGCATGCCTCAAAATGCCCAACGTCTCAGCCGCCTAAGCGATCTGATTCTTGCCATCTTTCAGCCCGAATTCAGCTATTATCAGGCCCAAGGCGCCCAGGTAAAACATGTGGGGCACCCCCTGCTTGAAATTTTGCCTCCGCAAAGCAAAGACGAAGCCCAAACCAGCCTGAAACTCGCCCCACACAGGCCGTGTCTCTGCCTGATGCCTGGCAGCCGTCAAAGGGAATGGGATCGGCTCTTGCCCGTCTTAATTAGAACAGCAGAGAACCTGCATCAGACAACTGGCGCCCAATGTGTACTGCCAATTGCAGACCCTTTTCTCAAGGGGCCGAAGCTGCCTGAATTTATCCAGCCACTCATGTCAGAACAGCGCTACAATGCCATGATCGCCTCAGATTTAATTCTGGGCGCATCAGGCAATATGGTTTTAGAAGCCGCACTGTTAGGAACCCCCGTGATCGCACTCTATAAGGTTTCAGGTCTGACCTATGCCGTGGCTTCACGTCTGCTAAAAGTAGAGTATATTACCCTTCCCAATATTCTTTTGCAGCAGGCCCTGATTCCTGAATTTATTCAGAACTTCTCAGAAACAGAACTCCTGAACTGTGCTGAAAAATGCTTAAAATCGCCACCTGATACACAGCAAACCCAAGCAAAACTGCTGGAGTTGCTTCAACCAAGAGGTGCTTCAGCGCGTGCTGCTCAGGCCATACTTCAAGAAATAAAAAGGAACTGAACACATGGATTGTCTTCCTGCGCTCCACGAATGGTCTTCACGTACCCGCTGGGAATTTATCAAAGAACATTTAGAGGCTTTGCGCTGGCATCTGGAACAGCTTGAAGCTGAGGTCGAAAAAGGGCCGCACGCCGTCATCTCAGAGCGCCAGCATTTACAGGAAATCTGCCAGCGGGGTGTGGAAACCCACACCCTGCTGGAACAATTGGCCCGTTTGCCCCTTGATGAACTTCAAGAGCTGAACTGAAGCTATTTCTTCAAACCAAACATGCGCAGCAGTTTGTCGAAGAAACCTTCTTTCTTGGCAGCAGCCGCAGGTCTGGGTTCGGGCTTGGGCTCAGGTCTGGGTTCAGGCTTGGCCGCAATGGGCTCAGGCTCGCGTGCCGGTTCAGAGACAAACGAGGGCAAGGAAACCGGTTCAGGTGCAGCCACGGGTTCGGGAACCGCAACCGGTTCGGGCGCAGCCACAGGCTCGGGAGCCACAACGGGTTCAGGCTCAGGTTGATAGACAGGTTCTGGAACTGCCACGGGCTCTTCAAGCACCGCATCAAGCGCCGATTCAAGTGCCGCAGGCTCAGGGGCCGCAGCCACAGGCTGAGCACCCGCCTGTAAGGCAACGCCGCAACTGGGGCATTCGGTTGCCAATACCGATTTAATTTCGGCATGACAGGAAGGGCAATTATAAGAGCTTTCCCCCTTGATATCTACAGCTGACCAAACCTGGGTGGCTTGGGCATTCAAATCCCCCCCACACATCATGCACACGGGCATGACTGCAAACTCAGGGGGCACAGTATGATTACAATGGGGACACACTTTTTCTTCCATGAAATGTCTACCTTCAAAAATGCAATATTCGTGAATTGTATCACTTTTTAATTCTGAACAAAACGCCATCCGTTAAAATGAAAGAAAAAGCAATTACAAAGGATAAAAAAAATGACAGACAAAAAAATTGCGGTGGTCACGGGTGGAAATCGCGGAATAGGCTTGGAAATTTGTCGTCAGCTGGCACAGGATTCAGATACGCAGGTGATTTTAACCAGCCGCACGCTTGAAAAAGCCCAGTCAGCCGCCCAAAAGCTGGCAGAAGAAGGCCTGAAAGTAACCCCTTTTCAACTGGAAACCACCTCAGCCCAAGATATTGCAAATTTGGCGCAATGGCTTGAAAAAGAATATGGGGGTGTGGATATCCTGGTGAATAACGCAGGCGTTCTGCTCGATGCTCAACGCAATCAGGCCAGTATTTTTCAAGTCGAAATCCAAACTCTGCAGGAAACCCTCGAAACCAATCTCTATGGCCCGCTGATGCTCTGTCAGGCCCTGATCCCACTGATGAAAAAAAGAGGCTATGGCCGGATTGTGAATCTCTCAAGCGGCATGGGGCAACTCAGTGAAATGGGCGGGGGATATACCGCCTATCGAATTTCAAAAACGTCTTTGAATGCCCTGACCCGGATTTTAGCAGCAGAACTCCAGGGTGAACCGATTTTGGTCAACGCCATGTGCCCAGGATGGGTCAAAACAGATATGGGCGGTGCACAAGCCAACCGCTCAGTAGCCCAGGGAGCAGATACCGCCGTCTGGCTGACCAAGCTCCCCGAAAATGGACCCAGTGGAAAATTTTTCCGGGATCGCAACCCCATCAGCTGGTAATCAGTAAAGCCCCATTTTCAATTGCTCCCTAACAACTTCCTCGCGGGTGAGAACCTCTCTAAAAACAGGTTCTCCCCCAACGCGGTAGTTCAAAAGAAATTGGCGTACATCTTCAAAGCTTTTGCCATTGCGTCGCAACTCATTCTCTTCAAGATAAATCTGAGAAGCGGTTAAATCTTGCACAAGCGGCACGCCATTATCAAGGGTATCGAGTGCTTTGTTCAAAGCTGCTTTTAATGGATTTGCAGAAATCCGGTGCCCGCCTGAAAGCTCGGCCAGAGGAGCCCCCCCGTGATCGGCGCTTAAAACCACGACGAAATTATCTTTCCCCAGTTTTTTCTCAAGTGCTTCCACAATCCGGCGGGCCTGTCGATCCTGTTCAGCCAAAACCTCGCCGCACTCTACGGTTTCCATGCCAAAGGCATGGCCACAGGCATCGGAAGATTTCAGCGTCAGAAAGAGCAAATCGGTAATCTGATCTTCACCCACGGGCTCATGTGCCAGCATTTTCAAGAAAAGATCTGCGTCATAGCGGGCTTGAGCAGGGGTTTTATTGACGTCTTCCAAATTATTCACTTGGTGTTCATGCCAAAGGCCTTGGGCATTCACAACCGCATCCAGATAGGGTTTGATCTGGTGGTCTTTGAGATAATCAGGCACTTGATAATAACGGGAATGGGTCGTGGGCAACCCTGTTTTTGAGTCATAGTAAATCACAAGGTCTTTATCGCCACCGGCATACATTGCGCCATGCCCCGCCATTCCAATCGCCGCCCGATCGGCATAGGCATAGCTGAAAATAATCGCGCGATTGGCCGTTTGCAAATCCCAAACATCAGCCAGACTGGGGCTGTTGATAAAAATCGGGGAACGATCAGGCCCCAAAAGACTGGAGCGTTTGCCCAAAGACGCCAGAAAAAAACTATTGGAGACAATGCCATGCTGATAGGGATAGGCTCCTGTCCCAATCGCAATATGCCCCACACTGGTTTCTGAATCAAGATGTGTCACCTGGGCCTGGGTATAGAGCGTACCTGCGGCCATTAAGCTATCCAGAAAGGGATGCGCTTGAGGATGCGCACGGTAATAGGCCCAGCCGCCCTGATCAAAGACCAGGGTCAGAATCGCCTTGGGTTTTCGGGAAGTGGGCTTTAAGGCTTCTTTTAAAACGCTGCCATGGCGGGCATCTTCGGGGGGAACAGCCCCAATCAACTGGGCCAAAGTGGGCACGATATCCTGTTGTGTGGCCGGGCGGGCAATCTTTTTCCCCGCCTGAATAAAACCAGGCCCATAGAGCGCCAGGGGGATATCAATATCATAATCCCAAACCGAACCATGGCTGCTACCGCCATGCTTAACATGGGACTCCTGGCCTTTTTCCAAAACATGGCTGAAACCATCGTGGGAGTAGTCTCCCGAATCAAAGGTCACAAAACTGTATTTGCGTGGGAAAAAGAAAAGATCCCCGCTGCGCCCTGACATAAACGACAAAGCGGTTGCACGGCAAAAACGTTCGTGGGCTTGCTGATTCTCTGAGGGCGGTGACTGAGCAGCGCTCAAAAGAAAGAACAGGCTGCCCACACCAAGCGCGTGGGTCAGCCTGAAAAAAGCATTCATAGGCACTGGGTCAGTTAATCGCCAGCGTTCAGCTTGGCTTTCAGAGCAGCAAGGTCATCATCGACGCCAGAACTGGCGCTCAATTTTGCGAACTCATCTTCAATACCGGCTCCAGGCCCCAAGAGATTCAGATCGCCATAGGCAGAAGCCAGGGCTTCCTGTTCCATAACCTTGTCTTCGAGCCGAGAAAAAGCAGATAGAGCACGGCTTTCGCCAATTTTTCCCATGGTTTTGGAAATCTGCTGCTGGGCCTTGGCCTGGCGGCTGCGGGCAATCAACAAATCTTTTTTAATCCGGGCTTCATTCATTTTGCTTTCAAGCTGGCTGAGTTGCCCCTTGAGCATTTCCACGTTCTTGTTTTGGGTTTCCCATTGAGATTGAAACCCAACAGCTGTCTGCTGATAGGTATTGCGGCGCTGCAGAGCTTCGCGGGCCAAATCTTCGCGGCCACTTTTTAAAGCCAGGGTCGCTTTTTCTTCCCAGCCTACGGCTTGGTTTTCATTTTGTGTATATTGCTGGTGCAGGCGTTTTTCTGTCTGAATCGCAAGGGCGACTTCTTTGCGCACTTCGATCAGATCTTTTTCCATATCAATCATCAGCTGCTTGAGCATTTTTTCAGGATCTTCAGCTTTATCGATCAAATCGTTAATATTGGCTTTCAGTACAGTAGAAATTCGGTCAAGGATTCCCATGGAACAGTCACTCCTTTTTTTGCAAATCAAAGCATTGGCCTGAGGGGCATTATATCACAAAGTTTTCGATGCATCCTGTTCGCTCAATTCAAGGCACTGAAAAGAACCTGAAAGAAAGTTATAACAAAGAGCCTGGTCATCTCCCCCTTTGCTTCACGGTCTGCTAAGATATGATCTTAATCATTCCCGTACCCAAAAGCGCAGGAGAACACAGATGAAACTATTTGTAGGCAATTTATCAGAGTCGGTAACTGAAGAAGATCTGAACCAGGCCGCCAGTGCCTTTGGCAAAGTGGTCAACGTCACCATTACCCAAAATGAAGAAGGCAAATCCAAAGGCTTTGGTTTTATTGAAATGTCCAGCGCAGCCGAAGTTCAGGCCGCATTGAACGGTTTACAAGGCAAAGAGCTCAAAGGCCAGGCCTTGAAACTGAATGAAGCCCGCCCCGACAAAAAAGCAGGGCGCAATCTCAGCCGCAGCCCCGGTGTAGGCTTTGGCAGCCGCCCGGCAGCAGGTGCCAAGAAAGCCAAAGGTAGTAGCAGCAAAGGTGGTTTCAATATTGGAACCACCGGCCGCAACAAAGTTTAAACCGTTTAAGGACGCCGGGTGAGGGCTTTGGCGAGGTTGATACGTCCATGCCCATAGAATTCATCATAACCCGGCGTACCCAGATCATCGGTACCCCACTCAAGCTGTGCTCTTACCTCTTTGGCCTTGAAATTGGGGAACTCTGAGCGAATCATCGCCGCGACCCCGGCCACCGCAGGCGTGGCCATGGACGTTCCTGAAATGGAGCCATAATCTTTCATGCCCTCTCCACCGTAGGTGGGAAAGGTCGAAAGAATACTGGAACCAGGCGCAGAAACCGAAATCCAACTGCCATAATTTGAGAAATAAGAACGTTTATCGCGTGAATCTGTGGATCCCACCGCAATCACACCGGGTTGAGCTGCTGGATAAATTTTACGTTTATTGCCATCATTGCCCATCGCGGCAACCACGACAATTTCATGGTTCAAAGCATATTTAACGGCGTCTTCCTTGGCTTGAGACTCACTGTAAGAGCCCAAACTCATGCTGATCACCTGGGCACCATGGTCGGCAGCCCAGAGAATGCCCTCAGCGACATCAGCTGAACTGCCACTGCCATTATTGTCTAAAACCCGCACAGGAATAATGCCCACCTGGGGGGCAAAACCGGCGACTCCCACTTCGTTATTCGTGATGGCGGCAGCAATGCCTGCGCAGTGGGTGCCATGTCCATGTCCATCCAGGGCCTGATCGTCTTTATCAACGGCATCATAGCCGGGCAGGATCTTGGCAGCCAAATCAGGATGCTGCAAATCGACCCCGGTATCAATAATCGCAATCGCGACTTTTTCACTGCCCTTTTGTTTGCGCCAACCGGCCTCTGAACTGCTGACACGGTGTGCATACTGCTGATTGTACATCGGGTCATTGGGATAAAGTGCCTGGCCTTGAAAGGGCGGCAAAACTTCATGGGGTTGAATACGTGGAATTGAAACCACGTAATTGGGTTCAGCATAGGCTATCTGCGGATTTTTGGAGAGTGCCTGCAGAGCAGCTGCCGTATTTTCACCCTGACGCAGTTTCACCAATTCCAGCCCCAATTCCGGGTTGCCCAAACTGCGCACACGTTGCAAGCCCAGGCTTTGCAAGGTCAAGTCACGGCTTTGAGCCGCCACCCCAGGCTGATAACGCAGCACAATTTCACCGGGTAAAACAGTTTGCTGAGGGTTTTGCACCCGAATGGCCACGCGGTTCAAACTGGCTTTCGATCGTGTTGATGCCTGATTGAGACGGGCTGAGGGCAAGGTTCCCACAGCGCTTTGGCACGCACACATCAGGGTACTCAAGGCCAGACTCGAAAACAGCAAAACACGTGAAGACATGGGCAAAAACTCCAGTTTTTCAAGATAACGTGACAGAACAGACTCGTATTATAACGGCTTAAGCGATTGAACTCAAGATCGACAGAAGCGCTTCTGAGGGCTCCCAATAGGCGGGCAAAGATTCTTCAAACGCCAGCATTTGCCCATTTCTTGGATGTTGAAAACTGAGCCGCCAGGCATGCAAGGCCAAAAATCCTCCTCCCCGCCCATAGACAGCATCTCCCCAGAGCGGATGTCCGAGATGCGCAAGATGCACCCGAATCTGATGGGTTCGCCCCGTTTCAAGGCGCAAGAGCAAAAGGCTGCGCTCAGGGTTGCCCAAGAGCACTTGGTAATGGGTCAGTGCCCATTTACCCTGGGGGCTGACCACCACACGCTGGGGAGACGCAGGATCGCGGGCCAGGGGCTGCTCAATCGTGCCCGAACCAGCCAGTTCCCCCTCAACCCAAGCCAGATAAAGGCGTTGAAACTGCCGGGCCTGAGAAGCCGCTAATAAACGCTTATGCGCAAATTCTGATTTCGCAAAGACCAAAAGGCCACTGGTGTCGCGATCCAGACGGTGCACAATACCAGGCCCCGCCACGCCCCCGATTCCCGGCCAATCCTGAACGGCTGACAAGAGCGCATTGACACAGCTGCCCCGCCACCAGCCAGGCCCAGGATGCGTCGCCATGCCTGCCGGTTTGGCGACCACAATCAGATCGGCATCCTGGTAACGGATCGGCAAAGACAAAGCCTCTGGCAGGGCGGCATGGGGCAGAAGAGCTGGGGGCTCCACGAGAACCTGCTGACCAGGCTTCAACCAACGCCGTGCCTTGCCCAGTTCTCCATCCACGCGCACATGGCCCTTCTGAATCCACTCCCGAATTTTGAGATAGGGCAGATCGAACTGTCGGGCCAGAAATTCCTCAAGTGGTTCCTGGGCCTGATCAGCATCAATGGTAAAGACACGCATTGCTAAGTTGGACAAAAGACGACCTGAGACCTATGCTGTTTTAATCACCAGCATATCAAATCCGTGGAGAAAAACGCATGAGCATTCAGGCTGCCGGAAGTCAACTTGTACGCGGTCTGGCTGTCGCCATGAGTCTGTTTTGCTTGTTCTTCAGCAACCATTTTCTCTCTCAGAAAAACTGGAGAGCAGGCTTTATTTTGCTGGGAGCAGGACTGCTGCTGTATATTTGGGCAGAAGAAGTTATCAAACGTCCCCGTTTCCTGTGGGTGCCAGGTTCCTGGCTGGGCATGCAAATGCTCTTGGGTGAGAGTCTCAAAGGAGAAGGATTCCTGCTGGGTCTGCCGCTCTTTCTGGTGGTATCGGCCTTCGTGCGGCGCAGTTATCAAAAATGAAAGTCCTCCACAAGGGAACCCTGGTGCTGACAAACGCATCTTCTCAATAAAAATCTAGGAACAGTCAAAAGAAATCATGTCCCTCCGTTTACGCCATCCCAGCAGTCTGCCAGCCTGGTGGCCAGAGCTCAAACCACAACGCATTATGATCGTGGGGCCCAGCAACAGTGGCAAATCAACACTTGCCCAAAGACTTGGCAAGCATCTTGAACTGCCAGCATTTGATCTCGATGAGCTGAATTGGTTGCCAGGTTGGCAAATGCGCTCCAGCGAGGAATTGCGGGAAAGCGTGCGCCAGATTGTGGATACCCCAGCCTGGGTTCTCGCCGGGAACTACGAGCGAACCCAGGATCTCAGCTGGCCACAGGCCCAGGTCGTGATTTGGTTGGATTTTGAAAAAGACCTGGTTTTAAAACGGGCGCTGAAACGTTGTTTGTACAGGTATTTTCTGAAAGAAGCCTGCTGCAATGGCAATTATGAATCCCTGCGCATGACATTTTTCAGCCGCGATTCACTTTTGCTCTGGATCCTCAAGGTACATGCCCGTCAACGTCTGCGCTATCAAGAACGGGCAAAGGAACAGACCGGCCCCTTGATTCTGCATTTGCATCAGCCACGGGAGATTGAAATTTTATTCAAAAGGTAAATTAGAACCCTTTGGTTAAGCATCAAAATTGAATCATCATTCATTTACTGTTATAATCAGCGCATGGCCAGACCACAACGCATTTCAAATTCAGATATTCTTCAGGCGGCACGTTCCGTATTGGCTGAATTCGGCCCCCAACAGCTGACCCTCGAAGCCGTGGGCCAAAAAGTGGGTCTGGTGCCAGGCACCTTGATGCAGCGTTTTGGCTCCAAGCGCGGGCTTCTGCTCACCCTTTTACGGGCCCGCCAAGAAGAGATCCCCCAGGTCTTTAGCCAGGCCCGCAGCCAACAGCGCAACCCCTTGAATGCACTTTATCTGGCTTGCCAAAACCTGTATCAGGAATTTCAAACGCCCCAGATTTTGAATCACCATTTAAGTTTTTTGCAAACCGATCTTCACGATCCTGAATTTCGAGAGGCTGTTGTTTTGCAAGCCCAAACTCTGATTCAGGAACTTGAAAACAGTTTAAAAGCCGCAGCGATTGCCGAACTGCTCAGCACGGGCCCCAGCAAGCCCCGCGCCCAACAACTCTATCAGAGTTTGCAGGGCTGTCTATTGCACTGGGCACTCCTGGAGCCCGAACCCTTGCCGCGCGCAATTAAACGCAGCCTGCAAACCATGCTCCAGCTTTGGCAGCCGACAGGCTTCAGTGCCCCGCCGGAAGCCCCCGAACCGCAACCCCAGGTCACACCGGCCGTCGAAATATCCCCCTTGGTCAGTCTGCTGCGTGAGGCCCCCGATGAAGAGCTCAAAGCCTATAAACCCAAAGCTGAAAAAAGCAAAGATAAAAAATCAGGCAAGAAAAAAGACAAGAAAAAGAACAAGAAAAAAGCCCTTAAGCAAGCTTAAGCGCCTTTTTCAAAATTTTCAAACCGATTTATTTGCTTAAAAAGAGCTCAAATACTTCACCAAAATCTTTGCGCACATAGGTCTTGTGCATTTGCTTGAGCCAGTTGAAACTGTATTGATTGACCGCATCGAACTGTTCCTGCAAATTGATTTCAGCCTTGTTCACCCGGCCCAGGGTTGTCGTTGCCACCTCTAAACTCTTATGCCCGAATGCTTGATAGCGTTCATTTTCATACTGAATTTCAGCAATTTTAAGCAGAGATTTATACAGGTCTTTCAAAAGCTCAATCTGTTTTTTATTGACATCAATAGAATAGCTTTTTTCACCCATTACAAATTTGATTTCAATATCCAAATCAATCGTGCCTGCGGTTTCGAGCAAAACATGGCTGAGCGGATAATGCGCATAGCTGAGACGGCGCAAAGTACGCTTTTTACTCACCGCACTGGTGCCATCGAGATGAATCAAAGCCAGATTGGTAAAACAATATTCATCGGATTTGGATTTGATCAGGAAGTAGATTTTTTCGCCTTCCTCATGCATCACATAATCATCAGAATCCGTTTTATTAAAATCTTCGGGACTGATGACACTGCCAATATCACTGATGCCCAAGGCATCTGCGGCTAATTTTCCAAACATTTTTGCACCCATCCTTTTGCAGTTGTTGAGACCCGCAACAGTCTACCCCAAATCCGAGAGCGGATCAATCAAACCTGGGCCGCAGCAATCGCAGGAACCTCACTTCAAAAACATCCGTTTCTGACGAAATGTTTTGGCAAAAGCAGGTACTGTTTGTGGCTTCACCCTCTGGTTCTGTGCTCAGCAAGGTTCAAGCAACCCTATTTCATTGCACATTTTTAGTCCTCAAAGATAACGCACATAAATCCCACCCCCTGGAGAGTCAGAAATAAACCCCCAGTCAAATTCACGGGTTTCAGCCAAAATCTGCCTCAACCAGGCTTTTTCAAGCAGCTTGATTCGGGCCTGATTTCCACCCCAGGGGTCCTCAATTGGATCGGGGTCTTCAAATCTGATCGTGAGCATATCAGGCTTATCGCCCTTAAAACAAACGCTCAAATTCACAACCATTTCCCCCAAGTGAGGAGAAACCTCAAGCCGCCAAGTTCTCCAAGGAGGATTGTCCACCTCAAGCACAGCTCTTTTCCCCACCTCAGAAGCTAAAAACCGTTCTGGGGTGGTTTGAGGCCCCAAACGAAAATCTGGCTGGGTAAAGCTCCATTCCCCCGTAAGCCGATCAAGAATACCCACTGCAGAACCCTGCTCAACCAAACTCTGCGACTCTGCTTTTTTAGTTTTTTGTCGCTGGCTCCACTTTCGGTAACGCTTGGCAAGTCTCTTTGCCAGCACCTGAATATTTTGCTGATCGTCAGTGACATGGTAAAGCGTTGGGTAGTCAGCAAACAGAGCTTGAAAATCCTCAAGATAATGCTCTGATTCATAGTAGACATGCGCAAAGGCGTTGCCCTCTGCGTTGAGATCTTCTTCAGTAAAAACACCCTCACAATAAGCTTCTAAAAACTTCCGCCCCGAAAGTTCTCCCTTGATCACCCCTGCAACAGCCTCAGGTGAATTTTCAAGATGAAGAGCTCCCGCCCACCCCTGTCCAAAACACCAGGCCAAGAACATACCAATATGCGTTCCTGCATTTTCAGCTGGCAAGTCCTTAGGATAATCTGCTTGAAGATGCCATTTGATTTTATCGTAAGCCATCCCGCCTCCCAAAATGCATAAAAACCTTTCAAATACACATGATTAGCTTATCATGTGCCTACATTGTCAAGCACAGTTCCTGCCCTGCGCTTGACAAAGAATAATCAGCCTGAGTATCTTAGTGATTAATCACTCACCTCTAGAAGCCATGGGTTGAAACATGCCAGCCAAAACAGAGACCCCCCTGCCCGATTTTTCAGCTGAACTCGAAAATCTCTACCCAGATTTTGCACAGCTGACGCCCGGACAAAAACGCATTCTCAATGCCGCCCTCGAGCTTTTTGCCGAAAAAGGCTATGCTGCCACCTCAACAGGTGCGATCGCCAAGCAGGCAGGTGTCGCCGAAGGGCTTATTTTTAAGCATTTCCGCAATAAAAAAGAACTGCTTTTGCAATTGGCCCGCCCCCTGCTGCTTGAATTCTTTTTTCCCCTAAGCGTTCGCCGGATTCAAGCCATTTTGACGCAGGAATACCATCATTTAAAAGAATTATTGGAAGCCCTCCTGCGCGAACGCCTGGCCTTCGTGCGCCAGCACCACCGCCTGCTGCGCCTGATATTACAGGAAATCTGGCTGCACCCTGAACTCTTTGAGAGCCTGAAAGAACAGTTTCAAAAACACCTGCAGCCCACTCTCGAAGCCCAATTGAAAGCTTTTCAAGCCCGTGGCGAGATCCGTGAAATGGCGTTTAGTTCCTGTCTGCGACTGATTCTCTCCAATGTCATGGGGCTGATCATCTCGCGCGTGCTGCTTTTTCCAGAACAGCAGGAACCTGAAGAGCAGGATATTCAACAGACCCTGCAAACCCTGGTTCAGGGGCTGGCCCCGGAGCCCAAAACATGAAGAAGCCCTTGATTCCCCTGATCCTTCTGCTTGTGGGCACGGCCTGCTGGACAGGCTGGAATTATACCCATCCTGAGGCTGCAGAAAGGGGCCTGATCGCCTCGGGCACCCTTGAGTCCACCCCGATTGATCTGGCCTCACGTCTGGGGGGGCGTGTCACCCAGGTTTTGGCAAAAGAAGGCCAGTTGCTGAAAAAAAATCAGGTGTTGATGCGTTTTGATGCCCGCGAACTGGAAGCCCAAACCCAACAGGTTCAGGCCCAGGAAAAAGCAGCACGCGCCCAGGTGTCACTGCTCAAAGCAGGCGCACGCACTGAAGATATTCAGGGCGCCCAAGCCGCTTTGCAGGCCGCAGAATTGCGCGTCAGTGAACTCAAGAGCGGCAGCCGGCGGGCAGAAAAAGAACGGGCAGGGGCTGAAGTCGCCAACCGTTTAAGCCAGGTAGAACTGGCTGAAAAAGAATATGCCCGTCTGGCTGAACTGGTGGCCCATTCAGCGGTTCCCAGCCAAAAACTGGATCAAGCCCGCCAAGCCCTGCAATCAGCACAAAGCGGTCTGCTTCAGGCCCAAAAGAATCAGGAATTGGTTCTGGAAGGCAGCCGCAGTGAGGAAATCGCCATTGCCAGCCAACAAGCCCGCCAGCAAAGAGCCCAACTGAATAAATTGCAAAATGGGGTTCGCCCTCAGGAAATCCAGGTCGCAGAAGCCAATCTCAAACAGATTCAGGCCCAGGCCGAGCAATTGCGCGTGCGTTTACAGGAGGCCAGTATTCTCTCACCCTGCTCCTGTCTTTTAAGTGTCTTGGGCGCAGAACAGGGTGAACTGGTGAGCGCAGGCAGCCCCGTACTCACCCTGCTGGATCCCGAAGATTTATGGGTCAAGGTCTATCTTTCGCCCCTTGAACTCAAGCAAGTTCAACTCAATCAAAAGGTTTGGCTGCGCGTCGATGCCTGGCCCAAGCAAAGTTTTGCAGGCCAGGTGGTGTATATTTCAGCCACAGCTGAATTTACTCCCCGCAATATTCAAACCCGCGAAGAACGGATTCATCAGGTTTTTGCCATCAAAGTTGCTGTCAGGCAGTCAGAGCCTAAACTTTTTGCGGGCATGCCCGTCGATGTGCATTGGGAAAAGCCCCCATATGAGTGAATACGCGATTGAAATGCAGGAATTGACCAAGCGCTATGGTGAGACCACCGTGGTCAACCAACTGAGCCTGAAGGTCAAACGTGGCGAAATATTTGGCTTTTTAGGCCCCAATGGCTCAGGCAAATCCACCACCATGCGCATGCTCTGCGGGATTTTACCCCCCAGTGGGGGAGAAGCCTCGGTACTGGGTTTCAATATTCGCACCCAGGCCAAACAAATTCGCCCCAGAATTGGCTATATGTCGCAAAAGTTCAGCCTATATGAAGACTTAAGCGTGCGCGAAAATCTTGAATTTTTTGCCGCTGTCTATGGGGTAACAGGCCCCCAGGCTCCGCAACGCAAACGGGAAGTACTGGAACTTACCCATTTAAGCGGGCGCGAGCAACAATTGGCAGCCCATCTTTCCGGGGGTTGGAAACAGCGACTGGGGCTGGCCTGCTCGCTGCTGCACAACCCCGACCTGATTTTTCTCGATGAGCCGACAGCAGGGATTGACCCTGTCGCCCGGCGGGAGCTTTGGGATTTGCTCTTTACCCTGGCCAGTGCGGGCAAAACCCTCTTCGTTTCAACCCACTATATGGATGAAGCCGAACGTTGCAGTCAAATCGGCTATATTTATCTCTCCAATCTGATTGTTTCAGGCCAGCCTGAAAGCTTAAAAAACCAGCATGCCACCCCCGAAACGGGGTGGCGCAGAATCGAGATCAGTGGCGAACCGATCATGAAAGCCTATAACCTGCTGCAAGCCCGCTCCGACCTGCGCGATGTCACTTTTTTTGGTCAAAGCCTGCACCTGCTGATTCAAAACAGCCTGACGGAGGCCGAACTGATCGGCTTTCTTGAGGCCGAGGGTTTGCAGGAGATCGAATGGCGTGAAATCCGGCCCAGTCTTGAAGATGTTTTTCTCGATCTGACCCGGGAAGCCGACAGGCAACGCCATGCATAAAATATTTGCGATCTTTATCAAGGAATGGCTGCATATTCGCCGCGACCGTCTGACCCTGGCCATGATGTTTATGATTCCCGTTATGCAGCTGACGCTGTTTGGCTTTGCCATCAATATGGACGTGCAGCATATGAAAACGATTATCTGGGATCAGGATCAGCGCCAGGCCAGTCGGGAGTTGATCAAAAACTTTACCAATACCGGCTATTTTGACCAGGTTGCCACTGCCCATTCTGAACACGAGGTGACCCAGGCCCTGCTGATGGGCAAGGCCTGGGTCGGTCTGATTATTCCCCCCGATTATTCACGCAAACTGCTGCGCAATCAGCCCGCAGATGTTTTGGTTCTGGTCGATGGTTCCAACTCCACAGTCGCCAACCAGGCCCTGAACCTCTCACGCAGCATTGGCCAACTCAACTCGATCAAGGTGCTGCAAGAGCGCATGCGCCGGGTTTTGGGCAGTGGAGCCAGCTTTCGCGAAGCCGTTGAAATCCGGCCCAAAACCCTGTTTAACCCCGAGCTGAAAAGCCGTAATTTTATGATTCCAGGGCTGCTGGGGGTGATCATGCAATTGGTGACCGTGATGCTGACTGCCTTTTCGATTGTGCGTGAACGGGAAAAGGGCACCCTTGAACAATTGATTGTCACGCCCGTGAATCCAGCCCAGGTCATTTTGGGAAAACTCAGCCCCTATTTCCTGATTGGCCTGCTCAATATGCTGATGGTGATTGGGCTGATGGTCTTTCTCTTTGGCGTGCCCATTGCCGGAAGTTTGGCTTTGCTGATGGGGCTTTCTGTGTTTTTTATTTTGGCTTCGCTGGGCATCGGCCTCTTGATCTCGACGGTATCACAAAACCAGGTGCAGGCCCTGCAGTTCACCCTGCTGGTCTTTTTACCCTCGATGATGCTCTCAGGTTTTATTTTTCCACGCGAATCCATGCCCTGGCTGATTTCCAGCCTGGGCCTGCTGATCCCACTTACCTATTTCGTAGAAATTCTGCGCGGCATCGTGCTGCGCGGTGTGGGGCTGGAAGCCCTCTGGCAGCATGTCATTCCGGTCATTCTCTTCGGCCTGGTGCTGATTGTCGTCAGCGTGCTGCGTTTTCGCCGCAGCCTGGCCTAAAACCTATTCAGCAGCGTTTACAAAACGCTCCCGCTCCAGGGCACGGGGAAAGAGAATTTCATTTTCTTTGTACATATGTTGGCAAAGATCAGCATCAAAAGCTTGTAGTGCCTGCATCAAGGCTTGATTTTCAGTTTGTACATAATCCTGGGTGAGTTTGCGCATCAGTCCCAGCATCTGCTCTGCGCTGTCATGCTCATAGACCATCACCCGAATCGGATGGGCCACGGTGCCACAGTGCATTTCTACGGGTTCCTGGGTTTCAAGCAATTGCCGACAATAGGGAAAAAGCACCTGTTCTTCTTTTTGCAAATGCATCAATAAATCGGAGTAGAGACCACAAAAAAGCTCCATCAAAGGTGCCCATTGCTGATCTTGCTTGCTCAAACGCTTCAATTGCTCCAAAATCACAGGGCCCTGCCCACGGATATAGGCATGGTGGGTATCTTCAAGATGGTCACAGAGCCCGGTCAGGTCCAAGCCCTGTAAATCTTCCCCCGGAGATAAAATCTGAACTGTCATACAAAAAGCGCTCCTTCAGGCAAATCAATCTGCGTTCATTCTGACACAGCCCCTGAACGCAAAACTTGATCTACAACAAAGACAAATCTTGATCCAGAACAAGAAGTACCTGCTTCAAACAATATCCTTGCCGACCAAAGCCAAACTTTGCAAAGCCGTGCGCCGGGCATGGCGCTGCTTGATTGGGCTATGCAGAAAGCGGTTCAAACCCGCCAGCAATTCGGCTTGAAAACGTGGGTCGAGCGCAGCATATTCTGAACGCAGGGCTTGAGAGGTTTTGAGCAGATGGGCCGAAAAAATCGGAACCCCCAGACCATGATCCAAGAGAAGCTGATCGGTTTCTGCCCAAAAGCGTTCAGGATCAGCCACGAACCAGGCCTCTGAACGGTTCTCTTGGGTGAGATAGGGGGTATTGCGGCCATAAAAGGCAGCCAGTTGCAACAAACCCTGGGGCCAGAGTTGTGGCCAGGCGCGACAGATTTGATGTACGGCCTGGGCAAAGGTCAGAGCATGGGTTAAATCCAGCCAACCCATATTTTCACTGACAGGATTCTCAGTCGCGGCCTGAAAACGCAGGTCAAAAGACAGCAGACTGTGGGCATTGGCAGCCAAAAGGCTTTGATAAATCGCCTCCGGACGATAAAGCTTGGCGCTTTCAAACAGCCATTCAAAGGCTGCTTTGGGGGAAGCCCCGAGCAAGGCCTCAGGTTCAGGCGGAGAAGCTTGAGAGCCCCATTCAGGCAAAGCCTGAAGCTTTGCCAAGGCAGGTGCATAGGCACGAAACGCTGGCAAAAGCTCTTCTCGGGTAGCAAAACAAAGGGAACGCACAAGCGCTTTGAGCAAAGGCCCTTCAAGCTCTGAACCCAAGCGTTGAATCAATTCTCGGGTTTTCAAGAGATAGATCAGACTGTGACCAAAATCCAGATAGTGGCTGAGTGCAAATTCTGCCAAGGTCTCTTCAAGTTCAGCAAAATGCAGGCCACGGGCCAAGGCATCATTCAGCAAGGCCTGGGCCTGGGCTTCCTCTTCATTTTCAAGGGCCTTCTGCAGGGCCTGAGACGCATAGGGGCTGCGCGCCTGAGAATACGGGAAAACGGGTTCGCGCAAAACATCCAAAGCCAAATGATCAAGTGCTTCTGTCAAGGCAATCAGACGATCCGCCTGTTTTTCTGAGCGATCGGCAAGTTGAATCCAATCCGCTGCCGCCGCATAGGCATGGCCAAAGCCAAATTCCAAATGTGCATGACTCCAAAAGATGGCATCACGCAAGCTCAGCACCGGATCAAAGCCTTCAAAATCAAGCCGCGCCAATTCCCGCGATAAACGCCCGTATTGTCTTTTTTCAAAGGCTTGGCGTAGATTTTCTTTCAACTGCGTTTCGCGTTGTGCACGATCAGGGGGGCTGAAGTCGAGCCAAACCTGCCCTGCTTCTATTCGGGCCGGGTAGGTGCGCACGCTGTCCTGCCCCACCAAGGCCTTGCCATTTTTTAAGTCAAATTTCCAATTGTGCCAATGGCAGGTCAAACTACACTGGGCTGCATTCAAGGCGCCTTGCAGCAAAGGATAGCCCTCATGGGGGCAACGGTTGTCGAGCGCGTAAACTTCCCCCTGGCTCATAAATACAGCAATTTGACGGGTGCCCTCGCGCACCAGAATTCGCCCTTTGCTTTCTAACTCAGCTACAAAACCAACCGCTTTCCACATGTGCTTGCCTCCTGAAAATGGATTTGATTTCAGTCTGACAGAGAAACAATAAAAGTCAAAATCGTTTATTTTTTTAATTTTAATTGTTATTAACTATTAAAAAATATTTTGAAAGTTTCAGAAGTTTAAGCTAAAATCCAAACAGCTCAGTTTTGATGGAGAGAATGATGTTGCTTTATGGTGCCTTGATTGTCGGACTCCAAATTGCCTGCGCTGTGCATTGCCTGCGTGGCAAATGCACTTCACGCAACTGGATCTGGTTGATTCTGGTTTTTCCGCTGATTGGCTCACTGATTTATTTGCTGGCAGAGGTCTTCCCCCATTGGGGCTCACCGCGCAGAACCAATCCCAACCCCTTGCGCTACCGGCCCAGTGAAAAAGAAATTCAGAGCGAACGTGAAAATTACCGCAAAATTCCTGAAATTCGCAGTCTGGAAAAACAAGCGGAAATCTGCCTTCAGTCGGGCCAACCCCTTGAAGCCCTCAACCATTTGCGCGCCTGCTTAAAGGGCCCCTGTGAAGACGACCCCGAACTGCTGTATAAACTGGCAGAAGCTGCTTTTCAGGCACGGGAATTCAGCCAGGCCCAGGAAGCCCTGAACAAAATCCGGGCCCTTTCGGATTACTCACCGGCCAAAGTGCGCTTACTGCTGGCCCGCAGCTACGCGGCTCAAGGCAGCAACGAAAAAGCAAAACCTCTGTTTGAATATCTGCTGGCCCAATACCCCTCGCCTGATGTTCGCTATTATTGGGCCTGTTTTTTACACGATCAGGGCCAAATTAACGCAGCCCAAAATCTTTGGCAGGAATTGGTAGCAGCCTTTCCGATCGGCAGTACGGCACCTGTCTGGCTGGAAGAAGCACGCTCACGCCTGGCTTAAGAACTGCTCAATCCCGTCTCGCATGGCCTTTAAGCCCGCAGAATAATCGGCACGCGCCCAAGCCACCAGAGCAACGCCTAAAAATCCCTGCCATTGGCTGAGTGGATCGGTTTGACGTCGGGCGCACGCCAAAATTTCAACCATCACTTCAGGATAGCGCGCCCATTGATTGGACTCCCGCAAAACCGTCCCCAAGCGTAAAAACGAGGCAAGTTGAGCCTGCACGGGCGTGATTTCGCGCAAAGTGGCAAAGCCAGCGGCCAGTTGACCGGCCCAGATCTGGGTATGCCCGACGGCCCCCAAGGCATCGGCCCGCCATTCAGGCGCAATCATTTCAACACGCTGCTTCAGTTCAGCAAACCAAGCCTCCTGTTCAGGGGGAGGGTGCTGGGCCAGCGCCAGTCCCAGTGCAGAAAGGGCCTGCAAGGGCTGGTAGGCCTCAAGGGTATCCCAATCCGTAAACAGAGCCTGCCAATAGGGCTTGACCTCATGCCAAGGCAGATGGGGCAGCAAGCCCTGCGCCATTTCCAAACACAAAATCCAATGCCCCCAACCCGGCAGACGGGCCTGTAAAAACGCAACCAAAAGCTTCACATGCTCTGAACTCAGCTCCTGCGCAGGCAGGGCCAAAACAGCAGCGACCCAATCACGCAGTTCCCAGGGACTTTCTGTACGCATTTCTTGGGCCAGCGCCCAATCCTGCGCTTCCTGCAAAGCATTTTCCAAAGTGGCCATTAAAGCCTGTGCAGCAACCGGGCTGTCTTGAAGAATCCACTTGCGTCCTTGCGAGAGCGCTTTCAAAAGCGATTTTTGCTGACGCTTCAATTCAGAAACCGTCAGCGGCTGGATCAAACTGAAACCCCAGGCAAGAATCTGGCGTCGCCGCGCCTGGTAACGTTTGCCCGAACTGTGTTTCAGCAGATGGGTCGCGGTCTGCAAATGCAAAAGCAAGGCTTTGGCCTCGCCTCTCAACTCATGGCTGCAAAACCAATACTCGCGAAACAGAGGGGCAGCCGAAGCCTCGCCCCAACGCGCCAACCAAACTGGCAGCTCGGCAAGCAAAGCCCGCGCGGCGTCCTGATCCCCCAGGGCCTCGCGATACCCCAGATAAACAGCACGCTGAACCGGGGACAAATCTTCAAGCTTTAAATCAACAAGCCAATTTTGCTCCACAGGCCATTGCCAACCTGCGACCAGCTTGGTTAAGCGCAAAAGGCCATTCTCAGACTCTTCAGTCAGGCCCTGGTACTTGCTGCCCAATTCACGCACCCAGGCCTGTAAAAGACTGAAGCGATCCAAGGGCCCTTGAACGGTCTCAAGCTCTAAATAATTGAGCTGAAACAGCATGCGTTCCAATTCGACACGCTGGGCCTCTTGAGAAAGGTGAGGAAAGGTTTCTTTCCAACGTTTTAAAGCAAAACGGGCAGGCCGTGCATAGCCAGAGCGCAGCCAAACCAAGCCCAAATCAAAAGCCAAACCAGCCTGATTCTGTAAAGGACTTTGGCTAAGCAAGACAGCCATTTCTTCAAGCAAAAGCTCGGCTTGGGTTTGCAAGCCCAGGCCCTGGGCTATCTGGGTTAGCTCCCCCAGCAATTCCAACTGAATTTCTGCTCCAGCCACAGACTCCAGCCATTGAATCGCCAAACGCAAAAGCAGCTGCTTTAAAGAGCGGCTCCAATCGGGAACCATACGAATCATGGGGGCCAGCTGTAAAATCAGCAAAGAACAGGGATAAAGCCTGGGCAAAGCAGGCTGCCAAACCGTGGGATCTTTCCAGACCTGCAGGTCACGCCCCAGCAAAAGCAAAACCCCTTCCAAGGGCAAGAGTTCTTGCAATTCCTCAAACTCACTTAGGCTTTTGTTTGCAAACAGATGCCAGAGTTCCTGACGTTTCTGAAGTAAACGTCGGGAACGTCGGCTGGGTGGAGAAGTGGAGGCCTCTTCGGTTAAACAGGCCAGCAGCCAATACCAGAGCAAAAGAAACTCTTTGGGGGGCAAAAAACGCAATTGTTCCAGCAATTCCTGCCATTGCGTAAAATCTGAAGAAAAAGGAGAGGGGGGCAGAGAAAGCAGGGACATGCTCAATTCCTCTGAAAAGTTCTCAGCCTGAAAAAGGCGATGAGCCTCGAGAAAACGAGAATTTCCGCGTCGCTGCCCTTCCTGAAGTCTTCGTATTCACCAGGCGGCTCTCCGTTTCAGGCGCCTCAACCACTTGCAGCGTTCACTTGCCCTTGCGGGAAGCTCGCTCTGAGCGGCTTGTATCTGGTTCCAACTATCCCGCGCACGGGATCCTTCTACAAGGTTCTTGCCCTGTTTCAGGGGATTCCCCATCTTTGGCTTTTCGGGAACAAACCTTGCGGCCCCTTCTCGACTGGGCACTCCTGACTTTTTTCAAGCCTTCAGTGCTTTGCAATCCAAAGATGTCCTTTGCCTTGCGGCCAGTGACCCTCTTACAGTTGCCCCTTCAGGGTTTTACCCACTCTGTGTATCGACCCCCGTTACCGGCGTCTGCCACTCTTGTCCTTTTGCCATTGCTGGCCGGGACTTCAGCGGTTTTTCCACACAGCGTGTGTGTCTGAGCTTGCGCTCAAACCTTGACCCTCTTGGGTGTTGACCTCTCAGGGATTTCTCCTCTCGATCCGCTTTTCTCTGCTTCCAGAAAATGACCTTCGTGCCGTTTCTACGACTTCAAGGCTTTGTTCAGATCCAGAGTTGGCATGGCTGGTCGTGTAAGTCACCTGGCTCGTCTCCTTGCCAGGAACAGGCACGCGCTGCCGCCCCTCTCAGGCTTTCCAGCTGATTTTCATCAGCTGTTCTGCGACGCTTCTTCATTTGTTTTCCGAAGCTCATGTAAATCATCTTACAGCTCCCGACTTTAAATGTCAAGATTTAACTAAATTTAATTTAAAATAAAATTAAGACAATCAGAAAAATTGAGGCCAAGAGCGGGTTTCAAAAATATTTTTTGCGAAAGCTAAAAAACATGAAATACTGAGCATAGTCCAAATTCAGACACAAGGAAGCCCATGACCGTGCAAATGCTTCACAACACAAGCCTGGAGCTTGATCATCACTATGATCAACTCGAAGCTGCGATTGCAGGTCTGGTCGCAAGCTACCAACAGGCCCCGACGATCAAGGCCTCTCTCGACCCAGCTGACTTGCTCAAACTGAGTAAAGATCAACAGTTTTTAAAAAAAAGCTGTGATAGTTTTCAAACCGCGCTCGATGCCCTGGATACAGACAAAACCCATGAAACAGCGCAACTGCATCTCAATCTGAAACCCCTGCAACTGCGGCTGGCTTTATTGGATGAAGCGCTGCGCGTTTCAGAAATTTTCAAATCCCTCGATACACGTATCAAAGCTGAAATCGCTGAAGTCAAAGAAGCAAGTATTGCCCTGAGCAAGCAAATTTTGCCCTATCATCTGCCCAAATTTGAAGCCGGGCTTGAAATGTTTATGGATCGCTGTGATCAGGTTGCCGATCTGCTCGATACCCTCGAACAACAGGGGCATGAAATCACGGTTTTCATGCCCGATTATGAAATGTGGCTGTTTCTGGTGGAACAATTTGGCGAAATTCTCGATGAACGCATAGAAATCCTGAAACCCCAGGCCCTCACCCCATGAAAGCCACCACTCTTTTTCTAGGCGGAATATTGGGCTTATTTTGCATCAGTACAAGCGCTTGTAGTCTGCAATGGAGCAATTTTCAAGGCATCAACCTGAGCAAGGGCAGTGCCAGCAGCCAAGTGGCCAATGGCACAATTAAAATCAGCTGGGAACGCAGCGCTGACAATATTCTGAAAATTACTGGCCAACTGAATTTCAAATTGGAAAAACTCTATCTGCAGCTGAAACGCAATCAAACCCTGCTTCATCAGGAAACTGTCACCCCTCAGGCAGACGGCAGTTTTAGCGCGCAAATAGCCGACCCCCAGTTTGCTCAAGAACTGTGTATTGAAACCGCCTGCTTCGCGCTTTAAAAGACCCCAAAAATACGCTGGCGGGCTTTGAACTTGAAGAGATAAATCCGGCGACGGCCCGGAGCAAGGTAATCGTTGCCTGAGGGATGGTGGTCGATCAACTCTTCATTTTTGGTCAGATTGCGCACCACCAGATTGCCACGCCAGGTTTGAGGATTGATCATGCCCTGACCAATACTGAAAAGCACCAAATTTTCACCTTCACGGCGTACTTTGACGACCTTGCGCCAGGGGGGCTGATTCATTTTCAAGGTTTGGGTAATGCCATCAAAGACAAGTGTGGCCTCATCATCAACCTGAGAAATGGTAAATTCAAGCTCATCCCCCACATGCACCTCATGGGGTAAATCCGCGGTATAGCTCGTCACCTTATCGGGGTCATGGCTCAATTCTTTGAGCACGCCATAGAGGGTTGAAAAAGTTTCCTGATAGGGATTCATCTTGCCCAATAAAGAGCCCAGATTGATTTCCACCACCGCTCCCGAAGCAGGAGAGGGAGAAGACTCAGCAGCTTCCACAGGCGAACTTGAGAGTCCGAGGATCAAAAGCGAGAAAAATAATTTTGCAATCACACACAGCTCCAGCCCAAAAATAGTCGATTGATTCTGAGCCGGATAATACTCCATTCAAGCTGAATCCAGCAAGAGGTTCGCTCTTGCCGCTTAAAATCCCTGCCACTAAAATAAAAAAGAGGAAAAAATCAATGCCAATGCCCCCCAATCTCTGCACCCGTTGTGGCAAACGTCTGGGCCCACAGGCCATTCGTGCCGCAGGCAAACAGTTTCACCCCCCATGTTATATCTGCGACAGCTGCAAAAAACCGCTTGAAAAAACCTTTGTGCCGCGTGGCGACAAACTTTACCATCCAGCTTGCCATGAAAAACTCTTTGTTCCCAAATGCACAGCCTGTGGTCAGGCCATTCAAGGGACCTATCACAAAGACGCGCAGGGCCGTTACCACCCAGAGTGCTATCAAAAACTTCACAATTTGGTCTGCAGCCTGTGTCAGCAAGCGATTGAAGGGCCCTATCTTCAGGACAGCTGGGGGCAGAAGGCGCACCCAGAGCACCCCGAAGGCCCCACAGGTCAATGCAATGTCTGTGCCCGCCTGATTTATGCCAGCGCCGCAGGGGGCACCCATATTTTAGGCGATGGCCGTTTACTATGTGCTGGCTGTCATGCTGAACAGGTTGAAGGGTTTGCTGCTACCCAAGCCGCAAAACTGGCTGTCATTGCCCAAATGCACGCGGTCGGTTTTGACTATATCCCAGACTATATCCAAGTCAAACGCTACGAAGACCAGCAGTTGATCAACCAGCGCATGCGCGCTTCGGCCACAGGCAATATTCATGGTTATACCCGCACAGCCCAACGCAATATTCCCGGTTATGGCCTGATTCTCGAACACAGCATTCATATTCTTGAAGGCTTGCCCAAAGTGGCCTTTATGGGGGTTCTGGCACATGAACTGCTGCATGTCTGGGTCAATGAACGCCCGCTGAGTCATCTCAGCCATGAAGAAGTTGAAGGTTTTTGTAATTTGGGTTCGGCCTTGATTTGCCAGAACGCACTTCAGCAGGAAGATTCAGCCCTGGCACGGGTCTTGCTGGAACGCATGCAAACCGATCCTGACCCGGCCTATGGCGAAGGCTACCGCGCCATGGCCTGGCGCTTAAATAAACTGGGCTGGCCTGCTTTATTGGCAGCGCTACAGAACCCAGAGCAGCGCTTAGAAGCACCGCCAGCAGAAGTCTTAAAGCCGCAAATAAAAGCAGCTCCCACACCCCCTGCTCCGCGCTCAGTTGAAGCAGAACGGAATGCGAAAACCGCTGAAAAGCTGGCAGAACTCAAAGCCCGTCTGGCCCAAACTCCGGCAAGCAGTCGCCCTGAAGCATCAGCGCAGACGCCACCCCCACCCCGTCCGGAAGTGGCTCCTGAAATCGCAGAAAAGATTCGTGAACGCTTTGCGCAAAGAAGGCCTGAGCCTCCCAAACCAGGGGGAAATAAACCGGGGGGAAGTAAATTGGGCAAAATGAAAAAACCCGGTAAGCGATAGGGGGGGGAGGTGCTTACCGGGTTTCATTTACAAGGCTGAGCCTGTAAAAGGCACAAGCCTCGAAGTCGATTCAAATTCTCGTATCGCTTTTCCTTCTTGAAGTCTTCGTCTTCCCCAGGCAACTTCCCATTTCAGGTGCCTCAACCACTTTCAGCGTTCAGCGCTCTTAGCGGCTTGTATCTGGTTCCAACTATCCCGCGCACGGGATCCTTCTACAAGGTTTATGCGCCACTACAGGGTATTCTCCCCTGTCGGCCTTATGCGGACAAACCTTGCGGCTTCTTCGCACCTGGGCACTCCTGGCTTTTTACAAACCTTCAGTGCTTTACACTCCGACAGAATCCTTTGCCTTGCGGCCAGTGACCCTCTTGTGGTTACGCCTTCAGGGTTTTACACTCCTGCGTATCGGCCACCGTCACCGGCACCTGCCACTCCTGTCCTTTCGCCATTGCTGGCCGGGACTTCAGCGGTTTATTCCACGCTTTTCGTGTGTTTGAGCTTGCGCCCAAACCTTGACCCTCTTGGGTGTTTTGCCTTTCAGGGATTTCCCCTCTGCACCAGCGCCCGCCTGCTTCCAGGGGACTGCCTTTCTGCTGTTTTGACAACTTTAAGGCTTTGTTCCGGTTCAGAGTTGGCTTGCTTAAAACACTTCAACCGTCTGAGACAACGCATGTCTTTCAACGCTTCAAGTGCGCCGCCGCCCCTCTGAGGCTTTTTGGCCCGGGCTTACACCGGGACCCTGCGCGACACTTCTTTGATTGCTCTTCGAAGCTCGTGATATTCATCATAGCCCCTGGCAAAGAAAATGTCAAGATAAGACTAAAAAAAAATTAAGAAAAGAATAAAATAAAAATTCACTTGCCCCGAAAAAAGCGCATGATACACTGTGTACAGCGATGATGGGCCGATTGAGTTTTTCTGCTGGCACTTTTTTCGCCCCAAACTATATTTCGAGGAGAATTTCCTATGCGTTTGATGATTCTTTTGAGCAGTGCCTTGCTCGCGCTTTCCCTGACAGCCTGTGGCCCCACCCCGGCTTCAAGCGGCACTCCCACAGGTTCGGGCAGTCAAACTGGAACCGGTACGGGATCTGGAACGGGTACAGGAACCGGCACAACAGGTTCAATTGCCCATATTATGGCCTCTAAACAGAACTATATCGCCTTTTTGAACTGCCTCAAGGGCAAACAAACCACTGAGGAAGGCAAAAAGAATATTGATCAACAGATTACAGCCATCAGCCAGGTACCCGATGCCAGCTGGGCGATCATTTCCAGCACCTATGCTTCCTTTGTAAGCAGCGACGTCTATAAAGAACTCGTTCCCGTCTGCGGCGTCTAAACAAGCGCTGACTTCAAAATAGCTTATCCGTTTTTGAAGCACCGATTCTTTATAGCCTCTTCTTATATAGCCTCCTTTTTTCAGCTAAGCGAAAAAAGGAGGCTTTTTATTTGCCCGGCTGTGCTTGCCAAATCTGAATCCTGGCTTGAATATCTTGAAGTTCTTCACGAATCGCTTGCCAATTTTGGGAGTGAAGGGCCTGGGCTGAAACCAAACGACTGCCCTGCCCAATGCCCAAAAGCGGCAAAGAAAGCCAACTGGGGATCTGCTCAAATTCAATCCCGCCGGTAGGCAGCCAGTGAATCTGGGGAAATGGTCCACTCAAATGCTTGAGATACTCCGGCCCCAAGGGTTGCGCCGGAAAAAACTTGAGTTGCGTCAGCCCCAATTGCAAGGCCTGCATGACCTCTCCTGCGGTATAGACCCCAGGTAAATAGGGAACCCCAGCTTCATGCGCCAATCCGGCCACCCGCGTACAGAGGCCAGGCGCAACCAGATAACGGGCACCTGCTGCCATTGCTTTTTCAGCTTCAGCCAAATTCAAGACGGTGCCTGCACCTATTTCAAATCCCTGCTGTGCCAACTCCTGAATCAAGGCCAGGGCATCGGGAGTGGTCAAGGTAATTTCAAGCAAGCCAAACCCTTCTTCTCTCAATACCTTGCAGAAATCAAGACAAAGGCTTGGGTCCTGCATGCGCAGGATCGGCAGAATCAATTGTGCTTTCAGCCGTTTATAAAATGGAGAAATAACCAATGCTCCCAAACCTCTCTCTCAATATAAATATCAGGGCTTATTCGCCTGTACTTTTTCAAAGACAAAGCTCCTATTTTTAGCATGCCATGCCCTCAAGACTCTCGGCAAGCAAACTTCGCGCCTGCGTTTTTCTTGATTGTCAGAAAAATAGCGCCCCCCACAAATCTGGACTTATCTATTACTTAACGCCAATTTATTCAAACGATTACTATTTTAACGTCAGATCCCCCGGCAAGCACCAGATAATCTAGCTATAAAGTAATCCAAAAACGTAGAGGTAATTTTAAAATGGGTCCTATTCAATCTGTTTCTCCTTCTATCCCCCAGAGCGCACCCGCAGCTCCCAAAGCACAGCAAGCAGCTGCCCCCGCAGAAAAGAAAACCCCTGAACTTGCAAAAGACAATTTAGAATTCAATGCCAAAAGTGTGGGCAAAGTAGCTGCCACTTCTGTTTTGGGCGGTGGTGCCCTGGTCGGAGCCGGTGCGCTGGTCTTAAACGCAGCCAAGGGCACGACAGGTTCTGGAGCATTGGCTTCTGGCTTTATTGGCGGTGGCTTGATTGTTATCGGTCTTGTGGCCGGCGTAGGCGGGGGGATTGGTGGCACCCTGGGTGCAGCCTTTGCCAACTCCAAAGGTTCAGGCGCAGCCATGGGTGCTGCAGCCAGTGGCGCCATTGCAGGCGGAATCGCCTTCGCAGTTACCAAAAGTGCATCCTTTGCTGCCATGGCCGCAGCACCCGCCGCATTGGTAGGCGCGGGTGGTGGCTATTGGGGCGCTCCTGAGAAAAAATAATCAGTTATAAAATTCAAAAAAGAGGGGCTGATGAAGCCCCTCTTTTCATTGGGCAAAAAGAAAAACGCCATTTCAACTGACAGAAACAAAGAACCCGCTGCGAATCCTGACGCAAAAAGAATTCTCTGCGCTACAATAGCAGCAGAAACGGCAAATTGACCGTGACCCCAGCAAAGGAATCGTGAAATGAATGCAATTCAAGCCCTGCGTCTGACGGGCATTTTGGAAGGTTTTTCCTATCTGTTTTTATTGGGTGTCGCCATGCCCCTCAAATACCTGGCTCATATGCCACTGGCCGTACAAATTACAGGCTCGGTGCACGGCCTTTTGTTTATTCTCTTCAGCATCAGCCTCTTTCAGGCCAAACTGCGGTATCAGTGGTCTTTAATGCAAACAGGGCTGGCTTTTTCAGCAGCCTTTATCCCCTTTGGTACCTTTGTGCTCGATCGCAAACTCAAACAGATTGAATTCCCCCTGGATGCCGTCTGATGGATCTCTTTGAACAGCTGCTCTATTCAGAGGCGGGTGAGGGCGATGTCTTTCACACTGATCCAGTTGAAATTCCAGGCTTAGAAGGTACTCGCCCCCTGACCCTTTATCTGCCCCCCGATTATCTGCTCGAACCCGATCAGCATTACCCTATTGCCTATTTCTTCGATGGTCAGAACCTCTACGAAGGCCAGGAAAGCGGGCCTCCCGGCTGGAATTTACACCAAATTCTGGATGCCCGCTACGCTGACGGACTGGAAGTGCCGATCGCTGTCGGCATCCACCATGGCCTGAACCGGGATGAAGAACTCTGTCCCTGGCCTGCTGAAAAAGGCCAAACCCCGCGCGGAGACGCTCTGCTCGATTGGATTATTCATGATTTACACCCCCAATTGGTTGAACAACTTAGAATTGAGGATACCCCTGAAAACAGGCTGATCGGGGGGGCTTCTTTGGGCGGTCTGCTGGCACTTTATGCGGGCTTCAGAAACAGTGATTTCTTTGGAAAAATCATGTCCATGTCGCCCTCGCTGTGGGTCGGCAATGGTGCCATTTATGACTATATCGCTGAAGCTGCATTTCTGTATAATCTCGATTTTATGCGCCTGTATATCGACTGTGGTGCCTTTGAAGATGACGATGATGATTCTGCCTGGAGTGAAAGTTTCTGGGAAGCGGATTCAGAGGATACGTTTGAGGAGTCCTTTGAAGACACGTCCGAAGATCTGCCCGATGATGATTTCGATGCTGCTTCTGATGAGGTGTCCGATCAAAGCCCTGAAGCGAGCGATACAGAAGCTCAAGAAGTCTCCAGCGAAGCAACAGAATCCCTTCTCTTAGATTCTCAAAATACCCAGGAAGATCCGCTGGCTGAGCTTGATCAAGCAGCAGCTGAATTGACACAGACTGAAACAGAGCCTGGCGAACAAGAGCCCGATGACGACGAAGAGGAATGGGATACCGACCCCCTCGAAGACGCCGAGTACCTGATCGAAATCCTCGAGGCCAAAGGCTTTGAGGAGGGGGCCCATTTTCTCTGGGTGCCCGATCCCGAAGGGGAACACAATGAGTGGCACTGGAGCAAGCGCCTGCCGCTGGCCTTGGCCTGGCTTTTTGAAGACCCTTGATTCAGCGTCTTTGTTTCAATCCGAGACTTTGTTAAACTAGGGGTATCTCGCAAGGAGGGGTGCAGATGGATACCTTTATGCCCCTGATCATCGTTCTCACTGCCGCCGCCCTGTTTCTCACGCTTTTTGGCCGCAGTGTCAGGAAATAACCCAAGCTCAGCGAATGCGTCTGAGAATTCTGCCCCAATGGGGATCCAACTCAAGGCTGGTCTGAGCGCTGTGCAATTCAAGACTGACACCAGGATTGAGCAAATCCTCATAAAGACCAGGCTCAAGACCTGTGACTGGAACCGAAGCTGACTGAGCTGACATATTCACAGCAAAGAGGCCGGTTTCGCCCCCCTGAAGCGAAAACACCAATTGTTCAGAACGCACGCAGAGCGGCTGATACACCCCCTGAAATAGCTGAGGAAAGTGACGACGCAAAGCAATCAGCCTTTGATAATGGCGCCAGAGCGGGGCAAGCCCCGCCTGTAGAAAAGCCTGCTCAGAAGCCAGAGCCGGGCGCAAGGGCCGATCATCGCCCTTCTGCTTGCGCCCCCCCAGCCCCCATTCGCTGCCTGCGTAAAGAGCGGGAATCCCCGGCATGCTCATCAGCAAAATCGCCAAAGGGTAAAGATGTGCCGGCTCTTTGAGTTGGCTGGCGACCCGATCCACATCGTGGTTGTCGGCAAAATTATACAGTGGTTTCTCTCGGCACAACCCTCCAGCTCCAAAAATCCGTTCCAGTGAATGGGACAATTCAAAATAATTGCGGTCATTGTGGCTTGAGAACAAGGCCTTATAGCCTTCATAATTGGTGACCGAATCAAGCAGATCATCGACTAAATAATCCTGATACCCGCCGTGAATCACTTCTCCCAAGAGCCAGAAACCAGGCTTGAGACTTTTCCCTTTTCGGGCCAGGGCCTTGAGGAAGTCCTTTTCCAGGGCATAGGCCACATCCAGACGCAGACCATCAATCTCAAACTCACGAATCCAGGTTTCGAGCGCCGTAAAAAAATAATCGCGAACCGGGGGATGATTCAAATTGAGTTTAACCAGCTCGGCATGCCCTTCCCAGCAGGCATAGTTAAAAGCATCTCCCAAAGGCGAGCGGCGGGAAAAATCCAAAAAGAACCAATCGCGATAGGGGGAATCAGCCCCCCTTTGCTGAATATCTGCAAAGGCAAAAAATTCGCGCCCCACATGATGAAAGACACCATCCAGTAAAACTTGGATGCCAGCTGCATGCAGCTGGTTTACCAGCGAACGCAGGTCACTGTTCTGGCCCAAACGGCGATCGAGCTGAAAATAATCCACCGTATCGTAGCCGTGGCTCTGTGATTCAAAGACAGGCCCCAGATACAGAGCCTCAATACCCAGTTCCTGCCAATAGGGAATCCAGGCTTCCAATTGCCGGATGCGGGGTTGCGCCTCTTCCCAGCGCTGATTGCGTTCAGGAGCCCCGCAAAGCCCCAAGGGATAGACATGGTAAAAACAAGCAGGTTGAAAACGGGTTTGGGTGAACATTTGAAATCTCCATTCAAAATTTATACTTACCGTTCGGTATAATCGGCATAAAAAACAAATCACTTACAGAACATAAATACCATACATATACTGTTTCACCACACGGTGCACCAGATCGGAGCGGTTTTCAAGCCCACCCTTCAGCAGGCCCAGGGCAGAATGATTGAGCAGCCCTGTCAGAGAGCTGGCCAGCAAAGCATGGTGGCCTTTCAAATTGCCATGCTGGGGCACGGCCTGAATAAAAAGTTGTTCCAGGAGTGCTTGAAGCGCTTGACGAAAAGGCTGAATCAAAGGTTCTGTTTCATGCTCAGCCGGCAAATAGCTCATGGAAAGTTGCAGATAAAAGAAATCGGGCTCGGCTTGTACCAAATCCAAATAGCCCTTCACCAGGCCTTCGAGGCAGAGAATCAAATCGCCCTGATAGTCTGCTGCCTTTTGTAGACAACTCAAAAAAGCAGGGGAATAGGCTGCTAAAATCGCTTCAAGCAGCCCCTGTTTATGACCAAAATAGTGGTAGAGCGTGGGTTTGGTCACCCCAGCCGCTTTGACAATCTCTTGCACCCCCACAGAGCTATAGCCCCGGCGGGCGAAAAGGGCAAGACCCACCTGGATCAATTTGAGACGGTTATCGAAAGGCATTTCTGTATTTGACATGCCCCTATACTATACCGAATGGTATAGCCTGTCAAGTTCATTCATTTTCCATTTCAAAAGTGATGGGTTCAATCCATGTTTTTCCTGATACAATATGAGTTATCAAGCTTCTCAGTAAAGAGAGACATCCAGATGAGTAATCTCAGTATTTCCCAACAGACAACCGTACAGCCCCTGCCTGTTCAAACAGCAGCCAAACCAGTTCCCCAGCCAGCCCCCCATGAAGCAGTAACGCAGAGCAACTTAGATGCACTGGATCTGCAAATGCAACACAAAAAGACCAAAGACTTACTGGTCGGATTGGGAACCATTGGAGGTCTCCTGGGGGGAGGCTATACAATGCTGGCCTCAAAATCTGTCACGGGTATGGCTGTTGGCATGGGAATTATGGGTTCAGGTTTAATGCTTTCGCGTATCGTCGATGGCAAAGACATTGGTTCTGGGGCTGTGGCCTTTGTAGGAGGGGGAGCATCGATAGGGGTAGGTTTGGCTGTCGGCGCAATCACAAAAAAACCCCTACTTGGAGCCTTGGCAACAGGTGCAGCCGTTGTCGGTGTACTGGCAATCAGCAAGGCCTTAAAAGAAAACTAACCCAGCAATTTAAAGATGCCCTTCAAAGCCGTGCGAATTTTGCGCTCCTGATCGGCAGGCAAGAGCCAGACTTTGTCTGAGCTGTCCCAGCGGGCTCCTTCAATTTTCTTGATCAAGCGAATGCTTTTGGGATCATAGGGAATACTCAAGGCCACGCAACCTTCCTGCTTCTCAAAGCTGACACGGGCATGCTCAAAATCTGAGCGCAAGCCTTCCACAACGGAGTCGGCAATCTCATGGCGCATTTCTTCACGCTGTTCTGCCAGAGCCACTTCTCGGCGAAAGAATTTGCGCAGGCTGACCACGGCATCTTGAACGGTATAGGTATTTTGGGGGGTAATCGGCAGACACCAGGATTTATCGGAAGGATTGTAAATCGCTCCCTCAATCGCCTTCACCGAGGCCACAGCTGACTTGTGGTAGGGAAAATGCAAACTCAGCTCCTCGTCAAAGAGTTGCACACGTACCTCATCAATTTCGCCTTCCAATTCGGCAAGGGGGTTTTCAAGCATGGGAATATCCTTTCACTCTAAGGGTAAATTTTTTCATGGCGGGCCAGCATGGCGACAAAGGTCTCTATCCGCTGGGCCCGTGTTTGGGGCTTTTTCGCATTGTGAATCCGAAACAAAATCGCGTATCGGTTCTGGCGATTGAGGCTTTCAAAAAAGGCAAGGGCCTCAGGCTGGGCCTGGAGGGCCCGGCTCAAATCTTCTGGCACCTCAGACTGAGCCGCAGAAGTATAAGCCGCCTGCCAACGCCCATTGGCCTGGGCCTTCTCAATTTCACGCAGGCCCGCAGGCTGCATCTTGCCAGCAGCCATCAAAGCCAGGGCTTTGTCTTTGTTGATTTGCGACCAGATACTTTTGGCTCTGCGGGGGGTAAATTTTTGCAGCCAGAAATCGCTATCACAGGCTTTTTTTTGACCATCAATCCAGCCCCAGCAAAGGGCTGCTTCCAGCGCCTCTTGATAACTCAGTGTGGTAAATTGGGAATTTTTTTTCGCAAGTTTCAGCCAAACGCCCGCTTCCCTCTGGTGTTCAAGCGCAAGCCAGGCCTGCCAATCCTGCTGGCTGGCAAAGCTCAGAATTTCAAGTTCCTGAGATCGGTTCTTCTGGGTTTGCGGCATGGGCTCTCTCCTGTTCAGCGCCGGGTTTCAATCAAGCAGTTTCTAAAGCAAAGACACTTCAATCAGTATACAATAAAATACATTTGTATTCAATCTTCTTTCAGGACTGCCGGTTTCAGCTCCAAGCAGCCCCCAAAATAGCAGCGATACCTTCGCGCTAAAACACCCAGCCTTGGGTATAATCCAAGACCAGGTGTGCATGTTCCTCAGGTTGGCACAGCTTGAGATAGCGTTTTTGGCCTTCCACATAGCGGCGATTGGAGAGAGCCTGCGGGTCGGGATCTGAGCCATCGCGCACAGCCATACGGGCCACAGAGACCTCAAAACTGAGGGCTAGAAAAACAGAATAATCCCAGTAATGCCGAAGTTCTGGACGGTGCAGAAAAATGCCATCCAGAATCAGAAGACTGCCCGGAACAGCCTGAAGTTCAGGCTGGTCAAGCGCCAGATCCTGACGGTGGTCAAAAATCGCAGTGCGATAGCGCAGATTGCCTCCCACTGAAAGCGGATCGAGCAAGACCGCACGCAGGCGCGCATAGTCATAGGAATCCTGATAAAACCCCTGGGGGGAATGCGGGCCCTGGCGGTAGCGGATGGCGCGGGGAAAATGAAAACCATCCACCGAGGCCCGAATCACCTGGGCCCCCGCTGCGCGCAAGCCCAAGGCCAGGGCATCTGCCAGGGTGGTTTTTCCTGCCCCATCTACCCCATCGATCGCAACCCGCAGGACCGGCTCTGCCGGCAAAGCCAGCAGGGTCTTCTGCAAATCAGCTAAATTCTTTATTTCTTCAGGTGGCATAGGCTCAGGATAGCCCCCTCAAACCTGAGCCGCAAGATCGGATTGTAGCTTGCCCCTGTGATTTGCTATGATCAGGCCACTACCCACCGGGAGAAAGACCATGCCCCCAGTCAAACGCTGCAACCGCTGTCTGGCCCCCCTCGGCAAACAATATATCCGGGCTGAAGACCTGCTGTTTCACGCCCATTGTTTTCGTTGCAGCGCCTGCGAACAACCGCTGGGCGAGGAATACCGCCAGAAAAACAATCGCCTCTACCATCCCCGCTGTGGACAGGAACGTTTTCAACAGATCTGCAGCCACTGCAAACAGGTGCTGGGGGATCAATGGCTGACTCTGGATGGAAAAAAACTTCACGAGGCCTGTTACCGTGCCCATTACCAGGAAAATTGTACGATCTGCGGAAGGGAACTGACAGGCACCTATACCCGTGATGAGGAGGGGGTCTACCACCCCGCCTGTTATGCCGAACACCGCGCTCCCCGCTGCGATGGCTGTGGCCAGGCCATGACAGGGCAATTTCTTCAGGATCTGTGGGGGCATCGCATGCATGCCCATCACGGAGGCTTGGCCACGCCCCAATGCCATGTCTGTGCCCGCCTGATTTCAGAAAAAACCTCCCAGGGAGGCGTTCAGTATGGCGATGGCCGTGTGGTCTGTGGCATTTGCCGCATTACCGAAATCACCACAGCCGAACAGATTGCCCATGCCCGGCAGATAATATTGCAAGCCCTTCAGGCCGTCGGCTTTGACTATATTCCCGACTATATCTCTGTCA
Organism: bacterium (Candidatus Blackallbacteria) CG13_big_fil_rev_8_21_14_2_50_49_14; assembly: GCA_002783405.1. Classification (NCBI taxonomy): domain Bacteria; phylum Candidatus Blackallbacteria; species bacterium (Candidatus Blackallbacteria) CG13_big_fil_rev_8_21_14_2_50_49_14. The sequence continues at coordinate 258,375 of PFGG01000065.1, forward strand.
ATCTCGCCGACCAGCGCACGCTGCAAAAACGCCTGGGTGTTGGGCGCAATGCCAATAGCCACGGCTATACCAAAACCCTGATCAAAAACCTCAACCAAACCCGCGTCATGGAACACAGCATCTTTATTCTCTATGGCTTGCCCCGCCTGCTGTTTATGGGCGTGCTGGCCCACGAACTGCTGCATGTCTGGTTGAATGAGCGCGAACTCAATGCTGTCTGGGGTGAAAAAGAAATCGAAGGTTTTTGCAATTTGGGAACCGCCCTGATTTACCGGAATGAGGCCACCCCCCTGGCCCAGGTGCTTTTGGGGCGTCTCGAAAAAGACGGCGACCCTATCTATGGGGAGGGGTATCGCAAAATGGCTGCACGCTTAGAAAAACTGGGCTGGCCCGCCCTGATCGCAGAACTGCGCAATAAACCCCAAACAGCGCTGGGCAAACTGATCCGTCTGACCGACCGATTTATTTGAGAAAGGAAACCCGATGTCCAAAAACAAAGCTCAAAAAAAGCTGAACGGCTTTCAACTCTTTCTGATTTCGTTTTCACTCTCCCTCTTTTTTACTGCACTGACCGAGTTTTTAAAACGCCGCCAGCAAAACAAACCCCACTAAGGGCTTAGGGGCGTCGCACTTTTTGTCCCTGTTTTAAGATCTGGGGGCCAGAGGAGGTTTGAAACAGGGTTGAAAAAGAATGCAGTTTGAGATCCGGGCCTGTCTGAACCACTTCAAAATGCAAATGGGGCCGGGAGGCATAGCCTGTTTTGCCCACATACCCCACCAAATCTCCGGCTTTCAGTTTTTGCCCCTTGCGCACCGCCACTCCCTTGTGCATGAAATGGGCATAGAGCCCCAAACTGCCATCAGAATGCAGAATTAAAACCTGATTGGCATGATTTTTAAACCGCTCCTCATGGCCTCCCTGGCTGAAGAGATCCACCGTCCAGACCACGGTTCCGCCACGGGCCGCATAGACCGGTGTTCCCTGTGGGGCCATAAAATCAAGTGCGTAGGCATGGTTGCCATTATGAGAAAAACGGCCCTGGTAGCCCTGGGCGATCAAAACCTCAAAACCTGAGGCAAAGGGAATCTGGTAAAGGTGTTTTTTTGACTGGCGGCGATAATCGCCGATTCGGCTCTGATAATGGTAATTCCAATGCCAGGCCTGTTTTTTTGAAATTTGGGTATAGCGCAGCAGGCGAAGGCGTTGGCGGGGGGGCACCACAAAACGGCAGGGCACTTTACAATCGACAGAAACATTTTGTAAGAGGGGAAAGGTAAACTCAAGCGTGTAGGGGGCGTATTCTTTGTTTTCGACCCAGAGGGTCTGACGGTGACGATCCACCCCAACTTCCAGGCCTGGTTTGGGGGGATCTGGCAAGCTTTTGCCAAGGGGCACACGGGCCTGGGCCCAGCCACTGAAAAGTAAGACCGCAAGAAAAATTCGCAGACCAAATCGCATATTTGTATATCCTAAAAATTTATATCCTAAAAAATTGACGTGTGGTTTCGAAACTGGCGGCAGCCACGGTTTCTTCAGGCAAACCATAGCAACGGGCCACAGTGCTTAAAATATGGGGCAAGAACGCAGGTTCATTGCGCCCATTTTTCGGTTTGGGACGCAGATCACGGGGGGTCAAAAAAGGCGCATCAGTTTCCAGCATCAGGCGATTGAGCGGGATTTGGGAGACAATCTCCTGCAAATGCAGCCCCCGACGCTCATCGCAAATCCAACCCGTGATACCGATATAAAAATCCTGGGCCAAATACAGCGCCAGCTCCGAGGCGGAGCCTGTAAAGCAGTGCACCACACAGGCAGGCAAGGCTCCTTGAAAGCCCGCGAGAATTTCAAGCAAACGGGGTTGGGCCTCGCGTTCATGTAAAAACAGCGGTTTTTGCAGTTCAGAGGCCAAAGCGACCTGGGCTTCAAACCAGGCTTCCTGAACAGGTCGGGGTGAAAAATCGCGGTTAAAATCAAGCCCGCATTCCCCAATCGCCACCACCTGAGACTGGGCAGCCAAATGCCGCAAAGCCTGCAAATCGCTTTTTTGTGCCCGCTCGGTATCATGGGGGTGAATGCCTGCCGTACTGTAAAGCTGCCCAGGGTATTCAAGGGCATAGGCTGCTGTTGCTTGACTGCTGCTCAAACAGGTGCCCGTGAGCACCATTCGGGTCACCCCGGCTGCTTTGGCCCGTTCCAGCACGGCGCTTCGATCTGGATCAAATCGCCGGTGCATCAAATTGAGACCGATATCCGCCAATTCCACTATT